>CAYJHT010000499.1:0-1513 GCA_964369615.1 uncultured Desulfovibrionaceae bacterium | reverse complement strand
AAACAACAAAATCTTGAAGAAAAAACACACTTAAAGGATACGAAAAGTGAAAAAACGCCGAAGAGCCTGTCGACCAGCGCAAACGGCAGCACAGCAAAGCCAATTTGTGCTCGTAAGCCTGCCGCCTCATGCAGTGGCTCTGTTCCGATTCCTCCTGGAAGCTTATGAACATCTTGCCTATTTTTCCGTACTAAACCGCTATGAGGCAATCTTACAAGTGTTTTTTTCGCCGCATAGAGAAAAAAGCGTCATGGAGGTCCTTACGCTTATAAGTCAGAGCATTAAGCATACGTGTGAGGCTGAATTGCGCATAATCCCGCGCCCGCAAACCTCTTTTATAACTCATGAGCCATGTCGCAAAGAGTAAGAACAACTGACGAGACTCCCCCGTATTCACGCCTGTTGCGCTCTGTTGTGGGCGATGCGGAAAGCGCCGCGGTGGCACGCATTTTAAGTGGTGCAAGCTATCTTGGTATGGGAGAGGAAGTGGAACTTTTCGAAGAAGAGATAGCACAATTTCTCGGTGTTGCACCTTGGCAAGTTGTCTGTGTCAACTCCGGCACAGCCGCCTTACATCTGGCTGTAGAGGCGCTCTGTCCGCCTGAAAGTGAAGTCCTTGTCCCCTCACTCACCTATATTGCAAGCGCACAGGCTATCAGCGCGGCTCAGTGCCGCCCCATCTTTTGCGACGTACACGCGCACAGCGCCACCATCAACCTTGACGACGCCGCACAAAGACTCACCTCTCGCACACGCGCAATCATGCCTATGCACTATGGCGGCAATATATGGCAATTGCACGAAATATATGCTTTTGCAGCCCGACACAACTTGCGCGTCATTGAAGATGCTGCCCATGCTTTCGGATGCGCATTTGCCGGAAAAAATATTGGTGCGCAAGGAGATATGGTTTGCTTCAGCTTTGACGGCATCAAGAACATCACAAGTGGCGAAGGCGGTTGTATCATCGCCTTTGAACGCGAAGGCGCCGCCCTATGTCGCGAAAGTCGCCTGCTTGGTATGACGTGCGAAGGTGACAGTGTGCGGCAAGGTTGGCGCTATCACATGAACAATATATGCGCCGCCATAGGGCGTGTACAGCTAAAACGACTCAAGCAAGAATTTACACAAAAAAGACGCGCGCTCATGGAATGCTATAAGACACATTTCGCGCAAATGGCTGAATATATACGGCCTCTCACACAAGATAGAGACGCATATGTCATACCCCACCTGTGCGCTTTGCGTATACTTCATGGGAAGCGCGACGCTGCCCGCGTGCATCTTGCCCGTCAACATATAGCAACAGGTATACACTATCGCCCCTGCCATAGGCATTCATTTTACAAAAAGCAGATCACACAGCCTCTTGCCTTGCCCGCAACAGAAAAGCTCTATTCACAACTACTTACCCTCCCCCTACACCCATTATTAAACGAGGAGCACATAGAATATATTGCGACTACCCTTAAAGACTGTTTGAATGCGCATTCCCAAAATGCATCTAAAAAGT
>CAYJHT010000498.1:0-1524 GCA_964369615.1 uncultured Desulfovibrionaceae bacterium | reverse complement strand
ACCCCCCTTCAAAAAAACCATCTGTTTAACTAGATAGTTGGCGCTTTTTAATGGGGATTTGAAAGATGTTTTTTATGAATGTCTTAAAAAATCACCTTACATTTATGTTTGTTTTTCGATTTTATAAGGCACTAAAAGTGTAGTGTTGAAAGCTCACTCGCTTTGCTCTTTTACCTCAAATGCTTTTTTTAAAATTTTCCATTCGAAAGCGCCGCTTGTCTATCTAAACAGCTGTTTTTTTTTTGAAAGGGGCTTTGGGGGACGTGTGCCCTTTAGGGTGAAACTTTTTTTAGGAAAAAAAGTTTCACCCCCCTTTCAAAAAAATCTTTTTATCTCTCGCTCTCCCCAGTGAAATTCTGAAGGTTTTCTAAGATTTTTTCACCCATTTCCTTTGTGCCGACAAGTATTTTATTGTCGCTTGTATCGCCTATAATGTCACCTGTTCTGTAGCCTTGTTGCAAGGTAAGGTGTACAGCGTGCTCTATGGCATCGGCTTCTTTTGGCGCATCGAAGGCAAGACGTAGCATCATGCTGACGGACAAAATTGTTGCGAGGGGATTTGCAAGATTTTTGCCGGCGATATCTGGTGCGGAGCCGTGGATTGGTTCGAAGAGTCCTGGTTTGCTTGTGCCAAGGGAGGCAGAGGGCAACATGCCGAGGGAGCCTGTAATAGCAGCGGAGGCGTCGGAGAGTATGTCCCCGAAAAGGTTGCCTGTGGCGATGACATCAAATTGTGAAGGATCACGGACAAGTTGCATGGCAGCGTTATCCACATACATATGGCTCAACTCCACGTCTTTGTATTGCGTGTGCACTTCGTTCATAACATCTCGCCATAAGCGCGACGTTTCAAGGACATTTGCTTTATCGCATGAGCACACTTTTTTGCGACGTTTTTGCGCAGTTTGGAAAGCAACATGAGCGATACGAGTGATTTCGTCTTCGTCATAAATCATGGTATTGAAGCCTACACGTTTGCCCTCGCGCATTTCTACGGCGCGTGGTTGTCCGAAGTATACATCGCCTGTCAACTCTCGAATAACGACAAGGTCAAGGCCGCGTGCGGCTATATCCGGACGCAAAAGGCATGCTTGTCCAAGTTCTGGAAACAGTTGCGCAGGACGTACATTTGCAAAAAGGCCTAAGGCTTTACGGATATCGAGCAAACCTCTTTCGGGGCGTGTGGCATTTGGCATGGAATCCCATTTGGGTCCCCCTACAGCGCCAAGCAATATGGCATCTGCGCCTTTGCATGCTGTCAATGTCGCCTCAGGTAGGGCATGACCTGTGGCATCAATGGCAGCGCCGCCAATAAGCGCATGTTCAAAAGTGAGATCATGCTTATAAATCGCTGCAATACTCTCTAAAACTTCTTGAGCGGCAGCAACAATTTCTGGGCCTATACCGTCGCCCGGCAAAATGCATATGTGTTTTTTCATGTTTTTTTCCTTTTATTGTTTCTTATATTCAATTTACATTATTCCGATGTGTTTTTTTGAAGGGTTAAAACAGAGTTTTTTGTAA
>CAYJHT010000497.1:0-1532 GCA_964369615.1 uncultured Desulfovibrionaceae bacterium | reverse complement strand
GGGAAAGCTTTTTTTTTCCCAAAAAAAAGTTTCCCCCCAAGTGGTTTTCAAAAAAAAAAACGAAATTAGAATGACGTGATTCAAGAAGAGCGTATTCTAAGCTTATCGATGTGCTCAGGCAGAAGCCTTATGGCGTGCTCTGCCTTAGCATCACAGAGAACGCGAGGACGTAAACAAAAGCAAGGAATGAGGTCTTTTGGGTGCATGGGCAAAACCTCTTGTTGCCAGCCGGCAAGGGCGGCGAGCAGACCAATAATGCGCTCTGCATGGATGCCTTGTTCGCGTAATGCGCGTAGGCTAAGGCTCTTATGTCTTTTTGCAAGGCGTTCCCCATCGGCATCAAGAAGCAAGGGGACATGCGCATAGTGTACGCTTTGGAATCCTAAAAGCTTCTGCAACCATATTTGACGTGGTGTTGAAATAAGAATATCGCTTCCGCGCAAAACATGTGTGACTCCTTGCGCTGCATCGTCGGCAACCACAGCAATCTGATACGCTATAACCCCGTCAGATCTGCGTAAAGCAAAATCCCCTCCGAGCATATCCCACTGAAAACGCTGCTGGCCATAAATACCATCGATAAAGTGAATATCCCCGTGAGATGGACAACGCAAACGAAGGCAGGCACGGCGGCCTTCTGCTTCTTTTTGACGGCGTTCATGTGTGTTGAGCATGCGACATATGCCCGGATATGGCGCCCCTGTATCGTCTATATGGGGTGCGCCGGCAAGAGTGCGCAATTCTTTGCGCGTACAATAACAAGGATAGGTGTGTCCTGCGCGTTCTAGTCTTTGCAAAGCTTCTAGATATATCTCTGAACGAGCGCTTTGCCATACAACATCACCGTCAAAATCAAGGCCGAGCCATGCAAGGTCCTCTAAAATAGCGCTGGCAAATTCCGGTTTTGATCGTGCAGGGTCGATATCTTCCATGCGTAGGAGGACACGACCTTTTTGTGAGCGTGCCCAAAGCCAAGCCCATAAAAATGACCACGCATTCCCTAGATGTAAAAATCCCGTAGGACTGGGTGCTAAACGTGTAACTGTAGCCTGTTTCATAAAAAAACCACCTGTTTAGCATGTAAAAAGAGCTGCCGAATGATTTTTCTTCAAACGAGCTTTTTACTTTTGCATGTATACTTTTAGTGTATACAAGGCACGAGTGCCTTGTCATTGCTAAAATCACGCTTAAAAAAATGCTTTAAAAAGCGCCTTTTCAAATCTTCCATTAAAAAGCGCCAACTATCTAGTTAAACAGATGGTTTTTTTGAAAGGGCTTTGGGGGAAAACTTTTTTTTCCTAAAAAAAGTTTCCCCCCACATGCCTTTCAAAAACACGTTTTAGCCTTTACACACTCCTAGAACTCGTACCTGAATGTGCCGAATATCATGTGACCTGTCTCGTGTTCAGAGGCTTGCAGATTATAGTTCAGGCCAAATGTCAGGTTTTCGTTGCCAATTTCAAAGCCGAGGCCGCCATTGAAGGCGAAACCGTCCACGTTCTGCATGCTATAGTCAGCACTGCCAGCTACAT
>CAYJHT010000496.1:0-1558 GCA_964369615.1 uncultured Desulfovibrionaceae bacterium | reverse complement strand
AAGCTTGGTATCTGCACAGCTTATGGCGCGCTTATGCGTACAGAAAGCCGCGGCGCCCATGCGCGTGAAGATTATCCCGAACGTAACGACGTTAAGTGGCTTAACCGTACTCTTTCCACATGGAAAGAAGGCGAAACATTGCCTACGTTAACATATGAAGATGCGACCCCTTGGTATGAAATTCCGCCCGGCGATCGTGGTTATGGTGGCGGCAGCACAATTAAAACAGAAATTCCAGAAGATAAAATTCGCCCCCTTGGCGGCTAGTTTTTGTTTTCACACTCTGTCTGTGACGCGTGCCTGAAAAGCTGCGTTTGAACTATCAAAGTAAAAAGCCGGGAGAATATTTATGGGACGTAAACTGCATATTGAGATTTTGCGCTACAATCCTCTTGATCCTAAGAGTGTACCGCATATGCAATCCTTTTACTTGGAAGAGCACCCAAGCATGACCCTCTTTGTGGCGCTTTCCATTTTGCGTGAAACACAAGACCCTACCTTGCAATTTGACTTCTGCTGCCGCGCTGGCATCTGCGGTTCTTGCGGTATGGTTATCAACGGGCGCCCAGCGCTTGCGTGCTGCACCCAAACATCCAGCCTTGGCGAACATATTGTCTTGCATCCATTACCAGTGTTTAAGCTTGTCGGCGACTTGTCCGTTGACACGGGCACATGGTTCCGCGATGTGGGCACACGTTTGCAAACATGGATTCACACGGAAAAAGAATTTGACGAAACAGCTATAGAAGATCCTATGACAAATGACCTTGCCACAAAGATCTTTGAGCTTGACCGTTGTATTGAGTGCGGTTGTTGTATTGCGGCTTGCGGCACGGCGCGTATGCGTGAGGACTTCCTCGGTGCAACGAGCATCAACCGTATGGCGCGTTTTTATGTGGACCCACGCGACAACCGTAATGAAAAGGATTTCTACGAGCTTATCGGCAATGACCAAGGTGTCTTTGGCTGCATGGGCTTGCTTGCTTGCCACGACGTATGCCCGAAAAAGCTGCCTTTGCAGGATCAGCTTGGCATCATGCGTCGTATGTTGGTGACGGAATCGGTGAAAGGCATTGTGCCGGAAGGCTTGCGTAACCTTATGTCACGCAATTGTTCTTGTCATAGTAAATAGCTCAAAGGAACTCGATAATGGCTTTGTATACAAAAGAAGAAGCACTCAACTATCATGAGTTGCCCCGTCGCGGTAAAGTAGAAGTCTTGCCTACGAAGGCATGTGCCAATCAAAAGGACTTGTCCATGGCGTATTCGCCCGGCGTTGCCGAGGCTTGTCTTGCTATTCATGCTGATGAAAGCAAGGTAGACGTTTATACAGGTCGTGCGAACCTTGTGGCTGTTGTGTCAAATGGCACGGCGGTTCTAGGTCTTGGCAACATTGGTCCTAAGGCCGGCAAGCCTGTGATGGAAGGCAAGGGCATTTTGTTCAAAATGTTTGCTGATATTGATGTTTTTGATATCAACCTTGCCGAAAACGATCCGCGCAAATTGTGCGATATCGTGAAAGCGATGGAACCAACCTTTGGTGTTATCAACCTTGAGG
>CAYJHT010000495.1:0-1566 GCA_964369615.1 uncultured Desulfovibrionaceae bacterium | reverse complement strand
CTGTTTAGCTAGACAATCGGCGCTCTCAAATGAACAAGTAAAAATGGTCTTTTGTATTTTTTACAAAAAACTCTATTTTAACTCTCTTACATTCAAACTGAAAGCGCAAAAGAATTTATTTCGCAACATCCCCTAAAGGGAAAATTTTTTTGGAAAAAGAAGTTTCACCCCACAAAAAAGAAAAAGCAGATTTTAGATTTTATACAGCACAAAAAAATATGGAAATAGGGCAGATTAAAAATGATGAAAAAAACACATAATGGTAATTATGTAAACTTTCAGAGAGCATTTTTTCTCAAAGCTATTATTGCAAATTAACTAAGCATTTATAATTCCAAAGAAAAATCCTTCTCGACATTCTACCCATCCTGCGGCATAGTGCCCCTTCGCGAATCATATCGCAGCTATTTTTTCACAAGACAAAGGCTTCACTCATGACACAAGGAAAAAAAAATCCACAAAGCAAAAAAAAACATCCCTCTCATTTTGATTCTAAGCAACAAAACACTGCAAAGACATGTGATAGGATGCGAAATAACAAAGACCGCTCAAAAGGCACCCTAGAACCCTTAAAAGCTCAAACCCCAAAAAACGCCGATGTAAGTACCCACAACGCTAACACCCACGTCCGCATCAACAAAGCCCTGGCAGACGCAGGAGTCTGCTCACGCCGCAAAGCAGAAGAATATATTATCAATGGACGCGTCAGCGTCAACGGCCACATCATCACAGATCTTGCCCATAAAATCACCGCACACGATGACATCCTCGTTGATGGAAAACACATTGAACGCCGTGCACAAAATATCTCACTCCTCCTCCATAAACCCATACACACCATCTGCACCGCAAATGACCCAGAAGGACGAACAACAATATTTGACATACTGCCACCACAATGGCGTGACAAACGCCTCTTCACCGTAGGCAGACTAGACTACTTCTCCGAAGGACTCCTCATCATCACAAACGATGGGCATTTGGCACAAAAACTCGCACACCCTCGACACCACTTATCAAAAACATATCATGTATATCTGCGCGAAGAAGTCACACAAGAACACCTCGCAATCATGCGAAAAGGAATGCGCCTGGCTGAAGGTGAAGTGCTTGCACCCGTCGAAGCGCGCATCCTTAAAAATATTCCGGCAGAAAGAAGAGGAAATATCGTCGAAATGACCCTGCATCAAGGCATAAATCGCCAAATACGACGCATGTGTCGTGACCTACAACTGACAATTCTGAAGCTTGTGCGCGTGTCACAAGGACCTGTACACCTAGGGGAACTCCCTGTAGGGAGCGTGCGCACACTCACAGAAAATGAATTGATGATGCTACAAAAAGGAATATAAATAGAAACAAACCTAAAATGTGTGCTTTACAAATACAGCGCCTAGGAGTTTGTTTTTTCTTAAAAGTGTGACTTTACTTTTTATATTTGAATGTGTGCTTTTAGTCTATACAAGGTGATTTTTTAAGACATTCATAAAAAAGCATCTTTCAACTTCCCCATTAAAAAGCGCCAACTATCGAGTTAAACAGATGTTTTTTTTGAAAGGGGGTTTG
>CAYJHT010000494.1:0-1579 GCA_964369615.1 uncultured Desulfovibrionaceae bacterium | reverse complement strand
GGGAAAGCTTTTTTTTCCTAAAAAAAGTTTCCCCCCAAGCAAAAAACTTAAAAAAATATGTTTATTTTTGATGAAAACGTAACTCTACACCTGTAATACTAAACAATTGTGGCTCATTATGAAAAAAAGCTTATTGCGCAATACACGAGGAGCAATGACATGATAGCATTCGTAACTTTTGCATGCGTCGAAAAAAGCGTCTGAAACATCGAACCAAAAGCCGACCACAATAAGGTGCAAAAAAATCCGATAAAAGCCAAGAGTAAGGCGAAGCTTAAGAGAGCAAAGTGTTCATCCTTATAATATGGAAGAATATACACTTGCATGGAAACGATGCAGTATACATAGAGTTTAGGGTTAACAAATTGCAAGAGAAAACCCGACATAAAACCCGTATGTGTGTTGCGCTCCTGAATGTCTCCGTCACTTTTCCATGTTATATAGGCAAGATAGAGTATATAGGATGCGCCAAGGATACGCATAGGCAGTTCAATCGAAGGGATGACCGTAGACAATACATTGCAAAAAGCCGTACACAGCACCATGACAACAGAAAAAGCCGACAAGATACCAAAATTAAAGGGCAAGGCACGGCGAAAACCTAAACGCCCTGCATTAGACATGGACATGATATTATTCGGACCCGGCGTTATCGCCGTCACCGACGCATATGTCAAAAAACTCAACCAGCTAAACATTTTCTTGCCTCCTTGCGGCCTTTGTGCTTCAATGGACTACCAGTCCAGTATGTGCACATACTATACTGATAGTCCACTATATTGTCAAGCTCTTTAATCTTTGCTGGAGCCTATCTCTGGAGGTGAATGGTGCATATCAACCAGTCTGTTGCACAAAACATAAAACATATTCGTGAACAGCGTAAGCTTACCCTTGATACAGCTGCTCATATTACAGGTGTCTCGCGCAGTATGCTTGCGCAAATTGAGAAAGGAGACGCCAACCCAACTGTCTCCGTTCTGTGGAAAATTGCCAATGGGTACAAGGTGGCATTTACCTCTCTTGTGGAACAAAGAGCAGAGGCGGCGACAATTGTACGGGCAAGTGACACAGAGCCTCTCGTAGAAGACGACGGAAAGTATCTGAATTTTCCTGTTTTTTGCTTTGACGAACAACACGCTTTCGAAGTATATCGTATTATGATTTTGGCAGGGGGCAGTCTTGAGGCCAAGGGGCATCTTGTAGGAACGGAAGAATATATCACTGTTTTTTCGAGCACCGTGAGCGTGCAAGTAGCAGAGCGCACCTACATCTTACACACAGGGGATTCTATGCGCTTTGTGGCGGATGTACCCCATGCTTATCGTAATATCGGACACGATGACGCTGCCCTCAGCATGATTTTATATTATCCTCGTGCCCTGTAAACGATAGAGCTGCGTATTTGTATATATTCTCAGTGTCTACACTGTTCTTAGTAATACGCATACAGCATGCTTGCTTGTTGCATTCTCCAAAGACATTCAGCAAGAATCATAGTATATTTATGCAAATTGGACGTACAGCCCCCCCCGCAAAGCGTATATAAAAAAGCTCTTTACTTAGCAACAAGCCCTAAGGC
>CAYJHT010000493.1:0-1581 GCA_964369615.1 uncultured Desulfovibrionaceae bacterium | reverse complement strand
AAAGAGCGGCAAAATGCAAAAGAATGTATTGAGAAACACCTCTTAGGAAAAATATGTGGGGGAAAACTTCTTTGTCTAAAAAAGTTTCCCCCCACAAGTCTTTCAAAAAAATCTTTTAGATTTTACAAGGCGCTAAGCTCCAATAAGGCGCAAAACCGTATTTGCCATAGAATTTGTTTGTGCAAGCATGGCTGTACCAGCTTGCACAAGCACCTGATACTCTGTATATTTTTTCATTTCTGCAGCAATATCCGTGTCCATGATACGAGACTCTGCAGCGGCGATATGCTCTGCTTGGTTTGTAATATTTTGCACCGTGGCACCAAGACGATTTTCCACAGCACCAAGACCGCTTTGCACCGTCGTTGCCTTGACAATGGCGCTGTCAACGGCGACAAGAGCATTCTGCGCAGACTCCTGAGTCAAAAGGTCGTATCCTGCTTGGGTTGTATCGATCATATCGTCGCCGATACCTAACGCACTCGCCGTGACATTATCTATTTTTATGTCGTAGTAATCTTCCAGATCTCCGCCAAAGTGTACACGTACAGCGCCTGTTGTTTGCAGTTTGCTTCCGTCGTGCGGTGTGCCCAAGGAGCCGTCAAGCAGTTTTATCCCGTTAAATTCCGTATCGTTGGCGATACGTGTGATTTCGTCTGCGCGCAGCTGATATTCACTGTTAATAATACTGCGTTGGTCATCGGTGATGGTACCTGTGGAGGCTTGAAGAGCTAAGCTTTTCATATGTATAAGATTTTCATTGATATTTGACATGGCACCGTCTGCTGTTTGTACGAGTGAGACGGCGTCATTGGCATTACGCGCTCCTTGATTGAATGCAACAATATCCGCCCGCATAAGTCCACTGACAGCAAGACCGGCGGGATCGTCCGCAGCGCTGTTTATGCGTTTTCCTGAGGAAAGGCGTTCGGTTGCTTCCGCGATTTTTGCGTAATTGCTAGAAATATCATTGATAACTGTTGTGGCTAAACTGTCGAAAGAAAAAAAAGCAGACATAGTCACCATCCTTGTGTTCTTGTCGCGTGCTTACTCGCAAAATCTTTGAATATATTCTTTTGCCATACGAAGGGAGGCGAATTGCGAGATATATCAAGATATTTCACAAAGTCGGCTCGATACGGCAAAAGAGCATGATAAGAATGCCCCCCCCCAATAAAAGGCGAGTATGCTTTCTTAAAACTTCTTTCCCTATACCTCATAAAATAGCGATTGGCTAGTCTTTAGGGGCAGAAAAAAATATTTTTCAGGAAGGACAAGATGGCATTCTCATTGTGTTTTTTTGAAAGGGCTTTGGGGGACTTGTGCTCTTTCAAAAAAATCTAAAAACAAACTTAAATGAGATGCGCTTTTAACTTGAATGTACGTTGAATGTAAGAAACACCTTTTCAAGTCTCCCATTAAAAAGCGCCAACTGCCTAGGGGCTGTTTCTAAATAAATTCTTTTGCATTTTACCACTCTTTTGAAGATGTCAAACAGGTTTTTTTACATAAAAATACAAAACATTTTTTTCTTTTTCATTCGAGAGCGCCGATTGTCTAGCTAAACAGTTGGTTTTTTTG
>CAYJHT010000492.1:0-1593 GCA_964369615.1 uncultured Desulfovibrionaceae bacterium | reverse complement strand
ACGGGCTGTGGGTTCCGGCATGGGTGCGGGCTGCGCCGCCGATGACGGTGGTGTGTGGGTATTATCGGGAACGCGCCCCGCCGTTTTTATGATTTCAAGAATGCTTTTCATGATTATCCCCAAAATCATTTTGCAGACGCAAGCCTACATAGTGCCATTTGCCGCCGCTTCCATAGGTCTTTTTTTCAAAGCCTAACAATTTAAGACGATTAGAGAATGTCCCCTTCCCCACTTCTTTGTAACCACTGTTGATATTCCATTGTGCATACGCTTCATAAACTTTTCCTAAAAGCTCCATTGATTGCGCATCTACCACACATTTTTCCTCAATAAATTGAGCTATTGGGTCAATATCAACGCGCCAAGCATTCTTTGCTTGCACACAAGAATGAGGTTCTATGAGGTCTCCATCCTCAAAAAGCCTTTCAAGTGCCGCAAGTATCATATTGAAAATACCAGATTTCTCTGCTTTAAGTTTTTCTTTAAGGTCTCGGTCTTTATCAAAACTCATGTTAAACGGAATCACAACAAGGCGACGGAAAATGCCCTGTGAGTAGTCGTTGCTTCGGGGTAAGTTATTACAGGCGAAAATTTGAATGCAAGATAGTTTTTTCGGGCGTCCTTTTTTGAATTTTTCTTCAATGGTAACATGTTCGCCAGATGCAATCTTTTTTACATTTCCAGCGTCAAGCATGATATTGCTATCTAAGTCAAAATCCAATATTGCCGATTTCCCCTCAAACTCTGCCATTTTGAAGTGTGTATTGTATTCATTTGGACTCGCAAGCGCGACATTTTCAATTCCAAGCATGTCACGCAATATTTCCAAAACAGTGCCTTTTCCATTCAGTCCAGTGCCTATAAGTAGAAAAAATTTCTCATATTTTGTTGTTGACAAAAAGCACAAGCCCATCATTTGCAAAACAAGCAATATTTTCTCTTCCCCGTCGGGGTCACAGGAAAAAACGTCGTGCATAAATTTTGTAAACAACGGTGCTGTAGCTGTTCTGTCAACAACGACGTTGTACAACTTCGTCCGATAAGATTTTCTGTCGTGCTGCGACTCCACCCATGTCTTGCCATCAAAGAACACTTCACCCGAAAGAGTGCTGAAACGCACTGCATCTCTATCGAAAACAATATTTCGCCTGTATACAAGGCTTCTCAAAACTTTGTGCGTACTTCCTAAAAAGCTTCCCGTAAGTTTTTTATTGCCCGTGCAACATATGGAAATTTCACTCTCTATGGCCTCGACTGGCTCTTCAATCCATCTCTTCCCATCGTAGACAAAGACATCTCCATGTGTTGAGAGGATATTTTCAATACCATAGGCATCAATCACTTGCCGTGCATATTTTTCTTCTGCTGACTCAGTAAATCCATCAACGGAAATGTTTTTTTTCCGCTTCTTCGGTAAGTTTTGAGCAAGCCATGCCTTGCGGTCAGCATCTTTATCAATGCCAAAATAATCTTTGACAAAATTTCGTGCTGTCTCTGGTGCATTGCCCATACGATATACTAACAAGTTAAAGATATTCCCACTTTCGCCTCTTTTGTCGCCTGTAAAGCCTTTGTCAAAAAAACGATTTTCAG
>CAYJHT010000491.1:0-1610 GCA_964369615.1 uncultured Desulfovibrionaceae bacterium | reverse complement strand
CCCAAGTGGTTTTCAAATTTCCCAAAAAAAAGTTTCCCCCCAAGTGGTTTTCAAATTTCCCAAAAAAAAGTTTCCCCCCAAGTGGTTTTCAAAAAAAAACGAAATTAGAATGACGTGATGAGCGATGTTTCTGCCTCCTAAAATGCTTGCTAAAAGACAAAGAAAGGAGTATATTTTTTGCGAATTATGCATACGCAGGTACATATGCAACATATCCCTGTGCTCGCGTAAAAATCGCATAGTCCTTCCATTTTAAGGAGTTATACATGAATGCAACAGCGCGTCTTCTTTCGACCGCCGCCACAAAATTGACGACACTCTTCTGTGTCCTCTCCCTTACGGTGGCCTTTTCTTGTGGCTTTGCCGTGAATATGGCTGCGGCCGCCGCAAAAACATTGGCTGTCATGCCTTTTGAAATTAATGGCCCTCAAGGCTATGCATATCTTGGCAAGGCTGTTCCCTCCACCTTAGCAAATCGCATGGCGTGGCCGGGACAAGTAGAACTCACCACAAAGGCCATACCCACAAAGGCGCCGGTTTCCAACGCAGAACTGCAAAAAGCACAAAAAGCCTCCGGCGCTGATTACGCCGTCTGGGGCACCATCAATATCCTACAAGACCAAGCCACTATTGAGGCGCGCGTGCGCGACAAGAATGGCAAAGAATGGACGCGCACTACGCAAAGCAGCGTCGGCAACCTTATTGCAGGGGTACAAGGGCTTGCAGACGATTTAAGCAGACAAGTCTTTGGGCGTAGTGTAGGCGGTGGCGCAACCGTTAATCAAATGAATCCGGGCATCGTCGTCAATGAAACTGGCGAAGCAAGCGTCTATCTCAATCCCCAATTCCGATACCAAGGCGCAGGCGCTGAAGATGGTTCACGCCTACGCAGCGTGGCGCTCCCTTATGATATGGTCGACTTCACCGTAGGTGATTTTAGCGGCAGTGGAAATACACAAATAGCCATACTGAGCGACCATAAGCTCTATATTTATGACTGGAACGGCGGCAAAATGAACCAGCTTGTCGAGCATACCATCGCCATGGCAAGCCAATCCTTTGTCTTGCGTAAGGTACGCCTTGACAGAAACAGACCTCCTCAGCTTGTCGTCACCACATTTAACGAATCCGATAATCAGCCTGCTTCCTACATCTACACCTTTGAAGGTGGGAGCTTGCGCGAATACGCCAAACGCACTTCCTTCTTCCTGAATGTCGTGCCCGTCGCACCTACATACCAGCCCACCTTGGTGGCACAACGCTGGGACAGCGTGCACCTTTTCCGTCCAGGTGTCTATATGGCGCAAGTCGTCGGCGATACTGTCACCATGGCAGGCAAACTCGCCTTGCCTAAGGGTTCAAATGTGTTCAACTTTGCCTACTTGCCCCCACAAGGTCAAGACTCCGGTAAAATTGCTGTCCTTATGCAAGAATCTGAACGCATAAAAATCTTCTCTCAAAGCGGCGACGCGATCCATGAAACTGTGGACAGTTACTCCGGCTCATCAGTAGGCATGGAACACTACAAAAGTATTGACGGCCTTGGTGTTGACAGACGCTACCAATTGCCAAGCAAGTACTATGCCCCCATGCGCATGAATGTGGTGGAC
>CAYJHT010000490.1:0-1616 GCA_964369615.1 uncultured Desulfovibrionaceae bacterium | reverse complement strand
AAAAAAAGTTTCCCCCCACAAGCCTTTCGAAAAAACAAAAATATCTTTATTTAGAAACAGCCCCTAGATAGTTGGCGAACACTACTAAGAATGGTTCACACAATGAGAATGTCGTGATAAAAAAAACATACTCATCGCTTAACGCGCCCAAAAGGCCGACACTTTAAGGTGAGTTCAGAGGAAATAGACATGGCAAGCTATGAAGTCGTCATCGGCCTAGAAGTCCACGTGCAATTGGCAACTGCATCCAAACTCTTTTGCTCCTGCCCAACCACTTTTGGGAAAAGTCCCAATACAAATGTGTGCGAAGTCTGCACAGGTATGCCCGGCTCCCTACCCGTACTCAATGCCCGTGCCGTAGAATACGCCGCCAAAGCCGGCCTCGCCACTGGCTGTACCGTCAACTTGTCATCCGTTTTTGCACGGAAAAACTACTTTTATCCAGACCTCCCCTTGGGCTATCAAATATCACAATTTGATAAACCCATTTGCGAACACGGCTCCCTCGATATTAAAACGGAACAAGGCACGAAAAACATCGGCATAACCCGCATCCACTTGGAAAATGACGCAGGCAAAAGCATGCACTCCGGCGATACGAGTTATGTAGACTTAAATCGCGCAGGCACACCACTTGTAGAAATCGTCTCAGAACCGGATATGCGCAGTGCCGAAGAAGCCGTTGCCTACTTACGCAACCTCCACGCCATCGTCACCTGTCTCGGCATTTGCGACGGGAATATGGAAGAAGGTTCCTTTCGCTGCGATGCCAACATCTCCCTACACTTGCCCGGCACCCCCTTCGGAACGCGTACAGAATTAAAAAATCTCAACTCTTTCAGAAATGTACAAAAAGCCATAGAATACGAAATAACACGCCAACACAACGCCCTCGAAGACGGTGAAGAAATCATCCAAGAAACACGCCTCTTTGACAGCGTAAAAAATATTACCAAATCCATGCGAAGCAAGGAAGACGCACACGACTATCGATACTTCCCCGACCCCGACCTGCTCCCCATTGAAATCGACGCCGCAACGCTTGAAACATGGAAGCAAAACCTCCCCGAACTGCCGCGCGTGCGTATCGAACGCTTAAGCACACTCATCTCACCAACCGATGCAGAAACCCTTTGCGCCGATATGGCAGTTGCAGACTTTTTTGAAGCAGCCTGCGCAGCAGAACCCACCTGCAAACCCAATAAAATTGCAAACCTCGTCCTAGGCCCCCTCCTGCGTGAACTGCACGCGCATGAAGGCAAAAGCATAAAAATAAGCCCGGCCGCTCTCGGCGAACTTGCGCGCATCATAGATCAAGGACTCATCAGCACAAAAATTGCCAATGATATCTTCCCCGAACTCTATACCTCCGGCGCTATGCCAGAAGCCTTCGTCAAAGAAAAAGGCCTTGTGCAAATATCCGACTCCTCTACCCTCGAAAACACCGTTGACGAAATTATCGCCGCAAATCCCAAAGAAGTAGAAGCCTATCGCGCAGGCAAAACAAAACTCATATCCTTCTTTGTCGGACAAATCATGCGCGCCACAAAAGGAAAAGCAAATCCTGCGCTCGTTAATGAATTATTGGCGAAGAAATTATAGTTTTTTTGAAGGGG
>CAYJHT010000489.1:0-1616 GCA_964369615.1 uncultured Desulfovibrionaceae bacterium | reverse complement strand
AACCATCTGTTTAGCTAGACAATCGGCGCTCTCGAATGGAAGAGTGAAAATGATCTTTTGTATTTTTTACAAAAACTCTGTTTTCACCCTTCAGAATAGTGACAAAATCCAAAGGCATTTATTTAGAAACAACCCCTAGGGAAAACTTAAAAAAATTTCCCCCAAATCCCTTTCAGAAAAACCTATAAGACATATAAGAAAAAATCTTTCTGTGCAACTACGCGCCCAACACGCCAGCAAGATTCGTTGGCATTTGCAAGAAATGTTTGAAAAAAATTCACTTTCTCTTCAGGGACAGCAAGAAGGAGGCCGCCAGACGTTTGTGTGTCAAAAATTATACTTTCTAGGGACTTATCAAATGTGGGTGCTATGGATGTGTAGGCTTGCCAATATTTTCGGTTTGCATGACTGGCACTTGGAATAAGTCCATCCCGCGCATAGACAAGAGCATTATCAAGCAAAGGGACACTCTCACTGTCAAGCTCAATTGATACTTGCGAAGCCAATGCCATTTCCAGCGCATGCCCGCCAAGACCAAAGCCAGTTATATCTGTCGCAGCTTTGAGCCCTAAAGCTGGTACGACACGAGAGCCTATTGTATTGAGCTTTGCACACCACATGGATACAAGAGCCTCGCTGTGTTCGTAATTATCCCATTTCGCCTTGATGCCCGTTGCGAGAATGCCTGTACCTAAAGGCTTTGTCAAAAAGAGGATATCTCCTTCGCGCAAACCGTCATTCGTGGCGACAGCGTCCGGATTGATGAGACCAGTGACGGACATGCCGTACTTTATGGCGGCATCCTCCACCGTATGACCGCCCACAAGAGCCGCACCAGCCTCTGTTAACGTATCAAGACCACCGCGCAGAATTTGAGCCGCACAGTGCATACCTTGTTCGCCATTGCACGCTGTAGGAAAGAAAAGCATATTCATAGCGCACCAAGGTTCGCCGCCCATAGCGTAAACATCAGACAAGGCATTAGCCGCTGCAATGCGCCCAAATGTATAAGGATCATTGACAATCGGCGCCAAAATATCCACGGTTTGGACAAGGGCTTTGTTAGGGAGAACCTGAACAACAGCAGCATCCTCATTGCGTGCTCTGCCAGCTAGCACGCGTGATTCTATATCACAGCTAGGCTTCTTAATCAGACGTGATAAAATATCCTCCAAAAACTCTGGAGCTACTTTCGCAGCTCAGCCCGGCGCTGTTGTTATATCTAATAAACGCATACTTTCCTCACTGAGAAAAAAATTGGGGGAAAGCAAAGCCTTCCCCCAAATATTCATACATGCAAAAGCAATATATCAGAACACGAAACTATTTTGCTTCGTCACTGGACTTTGCTTGACTTGCGTCTTTAACTTCTTCTGTAGTGGTGCTTGCAACATCGTCATCCTTAGCAGGAGCGACATCCACAACAGCTTGCGCAGCCGGCTCAACAACCGGAGCAGCCGCAGGCGCACTGGCATCACCCAAGGTGCGGGTGAGTTCAATGATAGCCATAGCAGCGTTGTCACCACGACGGGGGCTTGCAAGCTTCATAACACGGGTGTATCCGCCGGGGATACCCACAAAAGCAGGACCGATTTCATCGAAGAGGCGCTTCACCA
>CAYJHT010000488.1:0-1631 GCA_964369615.1 uncultured Desulfovibrionaceae bacterium | reverse complement strand
TTAAAGCAATAACACGCTGATACAAAACATTTTATATAGTTATTTTTTTATCAATACCCCCGCAAATACCCCCGTTTTTTGAGGATGATAAAATATTTCTTCGGACGTTTGTGTACACATGCTCACGCGAGATGTAAACCGAGGGGTTATCGGAAGGACAAAAATATACTGACAAAGAAATTTAAAATACCTTGCTTTTCAGTATAGCATGACGTATAATGTCGCGAAAGAGACATATTCTTGCGCATAAGGACATGTATAATATGTAGTTTTTGCAAAAAACAGACTTTTTGACGCAATAACATACTCGCTTGAAGGAGCATCGCTATGGCTAAGAGTGATAACAAAATCGTACTGAATTTGACCAATACCACAAGCCCCTCCGCTCTGCCATCGGACGCCTTTTTGCACAAAGCGCAATACAAAAGCTTTTATCAGAGCATCGACCATACCTTCAATCGCATAGAAGCATTCGTTAAAGACCTTGGCAAAGAGAAACCCTCGACACGAATGGGCTATCCGCGCGTACATGACGTCATCACACTGCACGGCAAGCGGGGCTCCGGAAAAACAACTTTCTTGCTGTCAGCCTTAGGCTTACTCAAGCAAGATAGCGAAACTTATGGTGATTATGTAAAGAAAATCAATCTGAAAACGAGCTTCTCGCCTGATGACCTCTGTGTTTTGGATATTATGGATCCAACGCTCTTTGCCCATCGCGAACACCTTCTGCATATTGTCCTGTGTCAAATAAAGGAGAAAATCCGAGAGTACCAGAAGCATGCCAATGTGTGCACCTATGCGCCCGCCAATGTGTGCTCTGTCGAGGAATGGCACACACAATTAGTGCAACTTGCCAAGGGCTTGAAGTCTGTAGGCGAAGTGCGTGAAGATTGCGCTCCCCAGAGTGCCATGAAGCCGCGTTGGGAAGATGCAGAATTTATTTTACAACACGACCTTAACAACGCGCAGCACAGCATGGCTTTAGAACAAAAGTTTCATGAAGTTGTTCATCACGCCTTGAAAATTTTACAAAAAAAAGCCTTTGTGCTTGCCCTTGACGATACGGACACACGACCGCACATTGGCTGGCATGTCTTAGAAGTTTTGCGACGTTATTTCACGACACCCCAGCTCATTGTGGTACTCTCTGGCGATATTGACCTTTTTTCCACTATTATCCGCCAAAGACATATAGAAGAACTTGGTTTTAAAAACAGTGATACTCAAATCAATGAGCCTCCCTTTAAAGCGCGCCTTGACGACCTAACGGAGCAGTACCTCTTAAAAATATTGCGCTCGCAAAATCGTATCAGTATAGGGACATTTTTAAGTGCGTTGCTCGCACAAGAGCCGCTTGAGAAGGCCTTGGAGAGCGTCTCGACGGAAAAAGATACACACCAGCATAGTGCTCCTAAAGCAAGGAAAACTTACTCTCTCAAAATCCTTCTCGATACTTTCGCCAATGATATAGGATGTACGTCAAAAACTGAAAAAAACCTATTTACGGAAGCCTTGCTCAACCATTCTTGTAGAACTGTCGTGCATATTCTTGATGGGATTTTTGACAGGCATTCCAATGTATTGCAGGAAGAAAATTTTGCTTTTAGGCTGTGCGAAATATTTTTTAC
>CAYJHT010000487.1:0-1651 GCA_964369615.1 uncultured Desulfovibrionaceae bacterium | reverse complement strand
ACCAGCAGACCCAAATCCTGTGCCCATGCCGCGGAGTCGGCATACCACATACCCTCTACATCAGTGAATCTCGCAGGCTCAACAGCCGGTCTACCCTCCATGTTGTACAGTGTCTGCAACAAGGTGGCGCGGTTGATGGTGTTCAGTGCGGCAAAGTTCATTTCCTCTGTGCTGACGCTGCTCATAATGCCATTGTCAAGCACATAGGTTGCGGCGTCGTAATACCAGACGCCGTCATCCACTGCGTACTGTTCTGCAAGTGAGAGCGTATCAGCTGCTGCGCTGACAGACAGGGTGAAGAGCAGGGTCAATGCCAGAAAAAGGGATAAGCTTTTTTTCATTGTATGTACCTACCTTTTCAATATTTTTGCCCAAATTCGGCAATTACTGACAGTATATCACGGTTGACGAACAAATGCAAGGCTTATACGTATTATCGCATATGATGTGGCAGCACAGCATAAAGAACGTCTTCGCCGTAGGTCCGTCCGGGTGGTGCAAACTGCGCCATACAGATATTTTCCCATGCGGTGTTGCTCTTGCTTTGTATCGTTTCATATGATATAATATGAATCATTATCCGCTCCAAAAAAGCCCGAAGCAATGGTGAGCAAAGATTCAATACAACGTTTAAGGAGGCAGAAGTATGCTGTACAGAAAGCTTGTAAACAACGGCCCTGCAGTATCTCTGCTCGGCTATGGCTGCATGCGCTTTCATATGAAGGGTGCTGCCGTGAACAAAGAATTGGCCTTTGCGCAATTGAAGCTTGCCTATGACAATGGCGTGAATTATTTTGACACAGCTTATCCCTACCACGCAGGAAAAAGCGAGGGTATTCTTGGAGAATTCATTAAAAAATATGACATTCGAGACTCCGTGTACATTGCAGACAAGCTCCCTGTCTTTTTGATAAAAAAGGCCGGTCAAGACGAAAAGTTTTTTAACACACAGCTTGCACGCTTGGGCACGTCGTATATCGACTTTTACTTGATGCACATGCTGACCGGCCTGTCTGATTGGGAGGCTCTGAAAGGTCTTGGCATTTTGGAATTTATAGAGGCGAAGAAAAAAAGCGGACAAATTCGTCACATTGGTTTTTCGTACCATGGACGACCCGAGGATTTTATAGCAATCCTTGAAGATTACCCCTGGGAATTTTGTCAAATCCAGTACAACTACATCGACGAAAACTATCAAGCGGGCAAGGCCGGCTTGGAGAGGGCACGTGCGCTAGGCATTGGCGTTGTGGTCATGGAGCCACTGCGTGGCGGTGCACTTGCCAACCAAGCACCTGACAAAGTGCGCGAAATTTTCAAGAGATACCCGCAAAGCTACAGTCCTGCCTATTGGGCTCTGCGTTTCGTCATGAACCACGAGGGTGTTGGAACGGTTTTGAGTGGCATGAATGAAGCGACGCATATTTTGGACAATGTAAATGTCGCAAGTGTCACAACCGAAAATAGCATGCACCAAGATGAGCTTGCTGTCATCGCTAATGTAAAGCGTGTGTATAGTGAGTTGATGAAGGTGCCCTGCACGGGCTGCAATTACTGTATGCCCTGCCCTTTCGGCGTGAGTATCCCGAACGTTTTTTCTGACTATAACAGCAAGTTTTTCTTTAAGGGCGCCCTGAACTCTTTTCATTATTTA
>CAYJHT010000486.1:0-1659 GCA_964369615.1 uncultured Desulfovibrionaceae bacterium | reverse complement strand
GCCCTTCAGGGTGAAACTTTTTTTTCCTAAAAAAAGTTTTCCCCCAAGAAAAAAATAAAAAACTTTTCCCTAAGCCCCTTTCAAAAAAACAAACTACGAGGGCTTATCATCAAGGGGGGATATCGTTGAAGTTTTGTGTTCCCAGAGGCGAAGATCGTGCATTTTTTTTCGCCTGTCTCGTTGCAAACTTTTGCATACAAGGGGCATATTTTTTTTGTAGCCATACTTTTCACGATACTCTTCGGGGCTGATATTGTGGCTTTGTAAATGCTTTTTAGTAAGAATCTTAAAGGACTTTCCACATTCGAGGCAGATAATTGACCGCTCACGGACGGCCTTTTGAGGTGCTGGAGCTTCTTCTGTCGGTGTGTGGGTATTTTGTAGGTCGCATAGCTGGCGTAAACCTGCTGTCAAGGCATGCGCCATGTGCAGCATTTCTTCTTCTTGCATGGGGCGCACAGAAGCTTGTGCGCAAACAAGCTTTAAAGCTTCTTTGAGATATTCGTCCATATGCTTTATCCGCCGGCAAGCAGGCGTAGGGCTTGCATGCATTGGTGCAAGCTTTGTTGATCCTCAATTTCTTGACGCAGGAATGTATTAATATGCGGCATTTTTATGATGGCAGCGTCAATTTCCGGATTTGATCCTTGGACATAGGCGCCAATATTGATCATATCTTCTACTTTATTAAATGTACTCATATGGCGCGTGACTGTTCGCCCTGCAAGGATATCTTCTTTTTCACAAATATCAGAACGCAAACGGCTGATGGAGCGTAGGACGTCGATGGCGGGAAAGTGTCCTTGGTCTGCAAGTTCACGGGTGAGGACAATATGACCGTCAAGAATGGAGCGCACAGCATCTGCGATGGGTTCGTTAAAGTCGTCACCGTCTACAAGAACAGTATAAATACCTGTAATAGTACCAGTATCTGAACGACCGGCACGCTCAAGAAGTTTTGGGAGCTGGGCAAAGACGGTGGGGGTATAGCCCTTCGTGGTAGGCGGTTCGCCAATGGCGAGACCCACTTCGCGTGCTGCCATGGCAAAGCGTGTGAGTGAGTCCATCATGAGGAGCACATCCATGTTTTTGTCACGGAAATACTCTGCGACGGCTGTTGCTGCATATGCGGCACGCATACGCACAAGAGGGGATTGGTCAGATGTGGCAACAACAAGGACAGAGCGTGCAAGTCCTTCAGGGCCAAGATCGCGTTCGATAAATTCTAAGACCTCGCGCCCGCGTTCGCCTATAAGGGCGATGACGTTGACGTCGGCCTTTGTGTATCGCGACATCATGCCCATAAGCGTCGATTTTCCCACACCGGAGCCTGCCATAATGCCTACGCGTTGTCCTTTGCCAAGTGTGATGAGGCTGTTAATTGAGCGTACTCCCACATCAAGAATATCGGTGATACGGGGGCGGCGCAAGGGGCTTGGTGGGTCTGCATAGATAGGAGCCATGCCTTGTGACCATGTGTTCATGGCATTTTCTGCCCATGCTGGAATGAAGGCTTGTTGCGAGGCGAGTTTTTCCGCAAAGAGGGCGGCATTTTCTACATTTGCGTCTGTTGCGCTCGTGAAGATTTCTGTGCTTACGGGAGGGCCACCGTCAAGGGGGGCGCCAAAGGCGTCGAGCGTGCGACCGAGAATGTGGGGG
>CAYJHT010000485.1:0-1689 GCA_964369615.1 uncultured Desulfovibrionaceae bacterium | reverse complement strand
CGCCCATGGCACGGATAACGGCGTCAAGAGTCACCATGTGGTGTACGCCTGATTCACAGCGTGCTAAGAGGCATGCATTATAGGCTTTTATTGCGCCTACAGCATTGCGCTCGATGCAAGGAATTTGCACATAGCCTCCTACGGGGTCGCAGGTCAGTCCGAGATGGTGTTCTAGGGCTATCTCTGCCGCATTTTCGACAACGCTGATCGCATTGCCGCGTGCGTGGGTGAGCATGGCTGCTGCCATGGCGGATGCGACGCCCACTTCGCCTTGACAGCCCACTTCCGCTCCGGCGATGCCCGCATTGTGCTTGGCGAGGTAGCCTATAGGCGCAGAGGCAAGGACACCTTCGCGCAAAGCCCGTCCGCCGATGTTGAGGTCGTAGCGTAAAGCGTATAATATGGAAGGCATGACACCGGCAGAGCCGCAGGTAGGCGCAGTCACAATCACACCGCCGCTGGCGTTTTCTTCTGCGGCTGCAAAGGCATATGCGTTTACTCGTCCCATGAAGCGGTCTACGGCATGGGGCACTTTGTTTGCAGATTCTAAGATATTTTTTGCTTTACGATGTACGCCTAGTGTGCCGGGCAAGAGTCCTTCAGATGCAAGTCCGCGGCGTACACTGTCGTACATGGCTTCCATAATTTCTTCGAGTTGTTCAAATATTTGTGGGCGCGATTGTCCTGTAATGGCACTTTCGTTGTCTAGTATCAGTTCATGCAGAGTGAGTCCTGTGCGTTCAAGCTGTGCGCGCAATTCGCGCATAGATGCGTAGGGATATATGGGCATTCCTCGTTCCGGCGGTGTCCAGCCTTGCCATTGTAAAAAGCCGCCGCCGACGGAATAGTATTCTCGTTGACAAAGGCATGTGTCCTCTCTGTCAAAAAGCGTGCAAATAAGTGTATTACTGTAGGGTTTATCGTGAACGAGTGCGTCATACGTGATATCTTTGAGTGAGAGGGATATGGAGAGGCCGTCGAGGTCGATGGTATAGGCGCTGTTATTATCGTCATGCAGGCGCGATAGGAGTCCTGCGGGGCATTTGTGTGGTTCATGGCCTAAAAAGCCTGCCATTATGGCGGCGGCTGTCCCGTGTCCGAGTCCTGTTGCGCTGAGCGAGCCTAGCAGGCTTGTGTGGATGCGCACTGCATCTTGTTTGTCGGCAAGGGGCAGTGCTTTGCACACGTCCAAGAAGTCCTTAGCGGCCTTCATGGGGCCTATGGTATGGGAGGAGGACGGCCCTGGCCCTTGCTTAAAAAAATCAAAAAGAGATGTAGTTACAGGGGCTTTCTTGATTTGCTCCGGTATTTTGGCTATCAATGGCTGTAAAGACATGGAAACCTCACAAACAGGTACTATAAATTTAATGATGGTTTGAGCGCTTGTGTTTTTTCGAAAGCAATCTTAAAACTTGAAAATATTGATAATTCCAGCTCGTTTACGAGCCGTAAAAATATATAGACACGCGCCTTCTATGTCAATACAATTAAAAGGGCATTTAGGTAGATTGCACACGGCATTTTAATTATGTGAATCATTCTCAGTAGTGTTTGCCAAATACTCTTGAGACAGCTTGAAAATTCACGATTGTTGTCAGAGAGTGTACAAAATGTTTATAAAAAGAAGTGCGTGCTTTTCATTAAAAAGCGCCAACTACCTAGTTAAACAGATGGTTTTTTTGAAAGGGG
>CAYJHT010000484.1:0-1742 GCA_964369615.1 uncultured Desulfovibrionaceae bacterium | reverse complement strand
TACAGTAGCAGCAAGAAGCTCTCAAAACTGCGAGTAAACATGTGAACTCAAGTGTCATTTGAAAGCTGTTTTCCCCCCACAATCCTTTTCAAAAAAATCTTAATTCTACAATTGTAATACCTAATAGCCTGAAAAATCCAGTACAGAATTTAAGGGAACAGTGGTGCTGCAAAGGGATTTTCCTTGAATGGTGTGGCGCGTGAGTGTCCATGCCTCTATGTCGATGTAATCTACCTTCCCTTGACTTCCATCATGAAGAAATGGTGTGAGAGTGAGAAGCACTTCGTCTATGGGGAAATAAATCCCTTCATAGCTGATGCGTAATAAGTCGCCTTCTATAACGAGCATTTCTTCAAATTCCATATGAGGAGATTCGGGGAAACAAGGCGTCAACTGTTCTTGAAGCGTATCTGCTTGCTGTGCTGCAATTGGCCAGAGGTTGCCATAGATTTTGACAAGAATATTATCGTAACTCATGGTGCGTTTATCCAATCTCAAAATTGCTTTACAAGACCAAAAAAGCCTTTTTACGGCGCCCCACCGTTCATGGCATGAGAGACAAACAAGAGGCTTATGAGACGTAGCGCCCGTCCATTTTTAAAAGAGTATCCAATACTTTTAAGTCAGCAGAGAAGGCATCGATATCATTGCGCAACAGTGCTTGATGCTCTTGTGCAAAGGCGTGTTCAAGGCGAACAAGGACTTCTTCACTTTGTGTGAGTGCAAGTGTCGCATCCGGATTTGCGGCGGCGTCCCGACGTAAGCGTTGATATTTGTCTAAGACGTCGTGCGTGGCAGTCAGATAGCGCTTTAAAAACTTCTTACCCGGTTCGACATCGCGCCCGTCTTCTGCCATACAGCCTAATATGGCGGTGGCAGATTCTGCAAGTGCTTTTACGGATGATTGCATGACGGGTGGCAATAGGATTTGTTTTGTGCGCAATTTTCGTACTGATGCCTGAAATTCCTCTAAGACATCACGGTCTGCGTGTCCATTTTGTGGGGGGATATGCTGTGTTGATGCCTGCTGTGTTTGTGCTGTTTCGGTCTTCTTGGTATTGGCAGCAGGTGTCACTTTATATGCCATAGCGTACCACAGCCAAAATGCGCCGCCACCGCAGGCAAAAATAAGAAAGCTTATGAGTGCTATGGCGGAGGAAAAAAGTCCTGAGCCTAAAACAATGGCGCCGGGCAAAAGTAAAAGCAGTGTGACCCATTGGTAGCCAAGAGCAAAGCGTTGTGCGCATGCACGTTGTATGAAGGCTTGTACTCCGCCCCAAAACAGCCCCACATGAAGGGGGAGACCTAGGGATATACATACAATAGCCTGTATGGAGCCTAAGACAGTTGGGCCAATCCATGACACTTTCGTGCTCATATCTGCCCCTATAAGAGATATAAGCCCAATATATGTTCCCAAAAAGGCTGTAATAAGGGTACTGTCTGGTGATGCAAAAGCGGCAGCGGCGCCACAAAAGACTGCGCCCACATGTACAACAGCGCGCTGGGCGAAAGCTTTTGCGCCGGAAAGAAGCTTTTTGAAAAGCGGTGGCATGGAGCCGGATGTGGGTGTCATAATGTCTCCCTAGTTTTGAAAACATTTTTAAAAAATCTTTTAACTCAACCAAATGCTAGTGCAAATGAAATGCTGCTTTTAAAGGAATGCTTAAAAAAACACCTTTTCAATTCTTCCATTAAAAAGCGCCAACTACCTAGTTAAACAGATGGTTTTTTTGAAAGGG
>CAYJHT010000483.1:0-1757 GCA_964369615.1 uncultured Desulfovibrionaceae bacterium | reverse complement strand
CTTTTTTTTCCTAAAAAAAGTTTCCCCCCAAGAAAAAAACTTAAAAAATAAAAAACAAAAATAAAAAAAGCTTTCCCCTAAAGCCGCTTCAAAAAAATATCTTTATTGAGAAGGCGCCTTTTACAGATATTTTTTGTGCAAAAGTTCATAGATAAAGGACATGTCCACAGCCTCTCGGACAGCTGCGGCTAAAGCGTCTAAATGAGGATTTAAATCATAGCTACTCTGGCGACCGACCCTGTGCCACCCCTTCGCCTCACGCACATCATCCAAGAACACACGCCGAAAAGCATCGCTGTCAAGAATGCCGTGCATATAGGTTCCAAGAATGCGCTGCCTCATGCTTTGCGAACCTGTCACAATACTCTCCCAGCCAAGGACACGCCCCTCACTATCCCGAATAACAGGCACTGCGCTTGTCGTTCCTCCTGTAGCCACCAGACCTGTCGTCCCGTGGTGAATCTCATAGCCGTGTACAGGAGTGTCATCCTTATAAAATCCCTTACACAAGCGCAAAGTCTTATGCGCGCGCATATCCGTCTCCAAGGGCAAAAGCCCCAAAGCCGCGAGAGCTTGCCCCGGTACACCCTCCACACCAAGACTGTCGCAAATGCGTGTGCCAAGCATTTGAAGACCGCCGCAAATACCTAAAATACAAGGAATACTTTGCGCGCACGCCAATATAGCACTGCTAAAACCGCTACGACGCAAAAAATCCATGTCTGCCATTGTGTTCTTCGTGCCCGGAAGAATCAATATATCCGGCACGCCCAAGTCTTGCGCACGGCGCACAACACGCACCTGCACATCATCTTCTACAGCCAAAGCATCGAGGTCTGTAATATTGCTCGTGTGTGGCAAATCGATAATAGCAATGTCCAATAAAGGCACATCTACAGACGCCTGAACCTGCCTTGAGCACGCACTACTCAAACGAAAGCTCACAGAATCCTCATCAGGCAAGTGTAAGCCATGAACATAGGGCACCACCCCCACAAAGGGCACGCCTGTACGGGAACTCACCTCCCGCAACGCACTGTCCAAAAGACTACTGTCACCACGGAATTTATTCAAAATAAAACCAGCGACACGCTTCCTTTCCTCATCATCCAAAAGAGCCATAGTGCCAACAATCGCCGCAAAAGCACCGCCACGATCAATATCCGCACACAAAAGCACAGGCGCCTTCGCATAACGCGCAACAGCCATATTCACAATGTCATGCGCCTTAAGATTGATTTCTGCCGGAGAACCGGCCCCCTCAATAACAAGCATGTCCGCCTCAGCAGCTAAAGAATCATAAGCTGCTGTGATCTCGTCCCATGCAGTTGGTTTATAAGCAATATACTCCCGCACGCGCATATGCGCCACAGGCCTCCCCATAACAATCACTTGAGAGCCTATATCTGAATGAGGTTTGAGCAAAACAGGATTCATACGCACATCCGGCGCCAAACCGCACGCAAGAGCCTGCAAAGCCTGAGCACGACCCATCTCGCAATTATCTTGCGTCACAAAGGAATTAAGAGCCATGTTTTGTGACTTAAATGGCACAGGCCTATGCCCATCCTGAAAGAAAATACGACAAAATGCCGCCGTCAAAAGGCTCTTTCCCGCATTTGAGCAGGTACCTTGAATCATAATGGCAGGGGTTCTATTTAACATCCGAGCAAGCTACAAAAAAGCGCCATTTTTAGCAAGCAGGGGGATATTTATGAAAAGCATGTGGGGGGAAACTTTTTTTAGGAAAAAAAAAG
>CAYJHT010000482.1:0-1768 GCA_964369615.1 uncultured Desulfovibrionaceae bacterium | reverse complement strand
TGAAAATGAACCCTTGTATTTTTTACAAAAAACTCTGTTTTGACCCTTCAGAAGAGTGACAAAATGCAAAAGAATTTATTTAGAAACAGCCCCTAGGTCATTAGCGCTTTTTAATGAAAGAGATACACTTCTTTTTCTAAAAGTTTTTCCACATTCTCTGGCGACAATCGTAAATTTTCAAACGGTCTCAAGAGTATATAGCGCGTAATATTAAAACATAAAGAAGGGGAACTTTTCCGCGAAAAGTTCCCCTTCTTGCTTTAGAGCATTATTTATACAAAAAACACGCTTTGATTAAAAACCAAAACGCAGCCCCAGTGTAAATTCATGCGCACTGCCTGTAATATCTACATCACTGCCCATCATTTGAGTCGAGGATGTACCTACATTTAAGTAGCGATAGCCAAGGTCGGCCGTAATAGCGTCTGTCAACATATAGCCGACGCCGCCACCTACTGCCCATGCAAAGGCCGTATCATGAATACTACGCGTAATCTCGGTATTGGCTTGAGTAAAGCCAACTTTCCCCGTTACAAAGGCTGCGCCAATGCCGCCCCCCACATAGGGTGTAAAGGCTGACTCATTATAAAAGTCATAATATACATTTGCCAGAAGCGTTTGTACATTATAACGGACATCAGAGCCCCAATTTAAATTGGCAAAGTTAAAATTATCTTCATTGTTAAAATCTGTGCGAACAGCATATTCTATTTCTGCACGAACAGGGAAATCTGAATTCATAAAGAAATCATAGCCCAGGGCAAAGGCCGCACCTATCGTATTTTGTGAGTGAGAACTGCTCAAAATACCACCGCCCCAATGGGTTTGGTAGGAGTCAAGGAATTTTACACTCACATAGCCACCAACACTTTCCGCACTTGCCGGCGCTGCCATAAGTATGACCAGCGCAAGACTCATACAAAGTCGTTTTAACATTGTATCCCTCCACAACATTATGTTGCTTTGCTTTTCTGCGGCTGCGCACAAGGTGCGCATAACAAAAAAGTTCTCCTGCACGTAAGGATGTCTGTGCCCCAATCATGGGGAAAGAGGCACAGACAACAAGACGTGCAGTGGCTAAGGTATCTTTAGATTCCTCAGCGCACCACTTACACGGTGTACCAGCCACACAACTTGTACACCCACCGTACGCATTTCGCACGCTTTCCAGTGATCGTACACAATGCGCAAGGTATTTTCTCAAACCTTCCACAAAGGTATATGCATACAAGCAAAAAAAGTGCCACAAAATAAAAGCCGCAAATCCATAGAGTTTGATAACATATTTACTCATATCAAAGCATCATCATGCTATTATTCACGCCCATTACTATCATGAAGCAAATTTTTCCCAAATACATATGCACAAAGACATGTCGCACCCTAGCATAAAAAATATAGGAATGCAAAATTTTCCTCATTTATTTTCTAGACTTACATAAGAAAAAACAAAGAAAATTGCTTAAAATAGAACACTCGAATAACTAGACGCTGTCGTCAAATACAGCGAGGTATTGAATACGACATTTAGCGTATAGAGTTTGCTTGTTTAGTTACCCAGCAAGCGCGTTTTGAAGGGGGAAGGAGGGGTTTGTCGTCACTCTGATTGTGTGAACTATTTTCAATTATGCTTGCAAAATACTCTTGAGGCTGTTTGAAGGTTCACAATTTTCGTCAGAGAGTGCAGAAAAACTTTTAGAAAAAAAGGTGGCTTTTTCTTCATTAGAAAGCGCCAACTATCTAGTTAAACAGATGGTTTTTTTGAAGG
>CAYJHT010000481.1:0-1768 GCA_964369615.1 uncultured Desulfovibrionaceae bacterium | reverse complement strand
CCCACACCCCCCTTCAAAAAAACCATCTGTTTAACTAGTAGTTGGCGCTTTTTTGCAGAGAATTTAAAAGGTGTTTTTTATGAACCCCTTAAAAAATCACCCTACATTTAAGTTTGTTTTGAAACAAACAAGGCACTGGATGGAAAGTCTACAAATAATCGACTTTTTTCAACAGCCTGTTACGGGGACAACTGAAATGAGAACCGAGAAAAGGCATACTGCTGACAATGAAATACATTTGGCCGGTGCAAAACTTTTAGCCATCGATTATGGCCTTGCACGCACTGGCATTGCCATTACAGATGCCGGAGGACGTATGGCCTTTCCTCACCGTACAATCCATACACCGCCACAAACGTCACGACAAGCTTTCTTCGAAAAACTGCTCGCCTGTATCGATGCAGAAACTCCCGCTGCTCTCATTGTTGGACTACCACTACACGCTGACGGCAGCGAAAGTATGACAACGCGTCAAGTACGTAACTTTGTAGAAAGATTAAAAAGACGAACCCCCTTGCCCGTATACCTTATGCCAGAACTCTTAAGCTCAGAAGCGGCATCAAACGATCTACGCGCATGCGGCCTAACAAATGCACACAGCAAAAAGCGAAAAACTATCAAAGCCGTTCTTGACCAACAAGCAGCCGTGCATATCCTACAATCCTTTCTCGCAGACACACAACAGCAAAAGAGACGTGTATGAAGTTCTTTCTCTCATTACTCACTACCCTACTCCTTTTGTCCGCCGCAGCCGCAGGCTATGCAGTGTGGCAAGGAAAAATATTTTTACAAACGCCGCCACACTCTCCCGGCGCAGAAATTGTCTTCGATATCCCCACAGGCGCAACTTTTAGCCAAGTAACACAAGCTCTCCTCGAAAAAGATCTCATCACCGACGCCTTCAAATTCAAAATTCTGGCACGCTACAAAAAATTAGACAACAAACTCCAAGCAGGACGCTTTCACCTCCACACAGGCTGGACACCCGAAAAAATACTCACTCAACTCGTCCTCGGCAAACCCATCTTGCACAAAGTTACCCTACGCGAAGGACTTACATGGTGGCAAACAGCACGCATACTTGAACAACATGGCTTCGTACATTTCGACGACTTTCGCGATTGCATCATGGATAAAGACTTCCTACAACACTACGGTATCCCCTTTGACTCTGCAGAAGGCTTCCTCATGCCAGATACATACCTGCTCAAAAAGGAAGATAACCCAACAAAAGCAGATGCATGCGCTATCGCAGGACGCCTCGTCGATACATTTTGGCAAAAAATGGCGCCATATTGGCCAAACAACACAAAACCAAATCAAGAAAATTTACGCCGACTCATCATTTTGGCATCCATCGTCGAACGTGAAACAGGCATCGCCTCAGAACGAAGCCGCGTCGCAGGTGTCTACGCCAACCGCCTACGCATAAAAATGCCCCTGCAAGCAGACCCCACCATCATCTACGGACTCGGCCCCTCTTTTGATGGCAATTTACGCAGAAAACATATCGATGATAAAAATAATATCTATAATACCTATCAACACGGCGGCCTCACACCAGGCCCCATCTGCTCACCAGGGGTTGCAGCCATACGCGCAGCAATCTCACCAGAAAAACACAACTACCTGTACTTTGTCGCCGTAACAGACGGCGGCGAACACGCTTTTTCAAAAACACTCTCAGAGCATAACAAAGCCGTCCGTCGCTATCTAAATAATCGCAAGAAACAATAAAAAGTTTGTTTTGTTTTTCTGAAAAGCTTGT
>CAYJHT010000480.1:0-1768 GCA_964369615.1 uncultured Desulfovibrionaceae bacterium | reverse complement strand
AAACTTTTTGGCGCTAGCAAAAGTTTCCCTCCCCCCGCAAAAAATAAAAAATAGTTTTTAGATTTTACAAGGCACTAGGTAGTTGACACTTTTTAATGAAACTTACACGCAAATTGAATACGCAATGTAAGATTTTTTATAGTTCCTTACCAATCCATAGCGCGAGTGTAAAAGCTCCCATGCCACACAACATATGCGAGGCGATTTGTAAGAAAAACATTGAATATCGTTTTTCTTTTAAAAGAATATGTGCATCAAAAATAAAGGTGGAAAATGTCGTAAAGGAACCAAGAAAACCAGAAAGTAGGATGTTTTTGTATTGCTGGTCGATAATTGCTTCTGTGCAGCTCCATAATATCCCAAAGAAGAAGGTGCCGAGAACATTACAAAAGAATGTTCCCCATGCAAATGCAGTCCCCCACAAGCGCAGCATGGCAAGAGTGAGTGCATAGCGCGCGCCTGCGCCGCATCCGGCTGCCAATGCAAAGAGCAGGGGGGTGTCTAAAATGTGCATTTTACAACACTATTAAGATTTTTTGGGAATACGAAAGGCGGGTACACCGCAGTCTTTTTCCTTTGCAAGCGTGCTTAGAGCTTCATATTCCGGGCGTAGCCATGTGTCGCCGTTGAGGCTATAGGCTTTTGCGTTTACTATATTGCCTCCGTGATTATGAAGAGTCACAGTATCGGGCGTGCGCGGCAAAATCCAGCGAGATATCTGTTGGACGCGAATGCCGAGCGTGTGTGTCTGTGTAAAGAGTGCCATGCGCACTGCTTCTACATGCTGTGGCAAGCACAAGACTCTGAGTAGTGTTGCGGGGCGATTTTTTTTACCTGTGCCTGAGAGACAAAGCACGTCAACTACTTCCGGCATAGTGCTTAAACTTGTTATGGCACTGCCTAATTCTTCTCCGGTCAAATGGTCAATATGTGTTTCTAGTTGCGTGATATATTCTTCTTTAACTTCGTATCCGTCTTTTATACCCTGCTCTGTTTTTACGAGCCAGAGGCGTAGTCCTGTAGGTGCAGGTCGGCTTCCGTATCCTGTGCCCATGCGTAAGAGTGTTCCGTTGGGCCCTTGTGCAAAGTCATCGCAGAGGCCGTGAACAAGGGCGGCGCCTGTGGGTGTTATGAGTTCGCTTGTGGCATTTGTGGGGAAGGTGGGTTTATTTTGCAGGAGGTAGGCTGTGGCTGGTGCAGGTAGCGGAATGATCCCGTGTTCACATTCAACAGTGCCGGAAAACCAAGGAAGTGGCGAGCAAATAAGCTTTTCGATGCCGAGTTGTTCCATGCCCCATGCAGCGCCAAGAATATCTACGAGCGTATCAACTGCACCGACTTCGTGAAAATGCACTTGTTCCGGTGGGATACTGTGGGCATGGGCTTCAGCAAGGGTAAGACCATCCAGCACAAGCATAGCCTGTTCACGTACATGCTCTGATATATTCATACGCTGCCAGATATTTGCGATATCGGCGGGATGGCGTAAGGGTTGTGCTTCGGGCCATTGTACATCTACGCGATAGCCAGGGCCTGCGGCGCGATTTTCTTGCCATGTATCAATACTGCACTGGACACCAGCCTCGTGCAGCAATTTTTCTAAGGGTTTAAGCTCAAGTCCCAAGTGGCACAGCGCAGCCAAGAACATGTCGCCGCTGATGCCATATTGGCACTGGGCGTAGAGTGTCGATATCTGTTTCATAATCGGCCTTATTTACTTTAAAAATTCCAAAGCCCTAGGGGCTGTTTCTAAATAAAGATATTTTTT
>CAYJHT010000479.1:0-1779 GCA_964369615.1 uncultured Desulfovibrionaceae bacterium | reverse complement strand
GAAATGATTTGAAAATAAACTAACTTTACTCTTAATAAAAAACGGAATTGCTATAGGGATACAGAGAGCAGAGCTGTGGGGGGAAAGCTTTTTTCCCAAAAAAAGTTTTCCCCCAAGAAAAAAATCTTTTAGATTTTACAAGGCACTATTCTCATATTTAGGAAAAAAAGTTTTCCCCAAACGCCTTTCGAAAAATTTTACTGTAACATCAATCCTGTTTTATCGCACGTAAAAAGCGTATAGTGTGTGGTTCGATGCAGCACAAGTGATTGTCGTCAATAGCTTGGGGACTCGTGACAAAACCGCCCTTAGGCACACTGTAGATACCATTTTCTTCAAGACTACAGTCAAAAAAGTCCATGCGCTTTGCATGCATAATGTATGTTGTTGTCCAATGTCTGTTTACTGGTTCCGCGTCAGGTGAGGTATAGCGCAAAAATCGAAAAATCACGGCGTGAGGGGAAGGCACTTGGACAGCCGCACGTGCTGCCGCTATTAGCTCATTAGACGGATAAAGGTACGCTTCTATAGCATCCCAGACCTCGTGACAGCTTGGCGCGTACATGGCAGTACTGTCTGGAAAAGGCGTCTCAACGACAAGGGGACGCTTTTGACATTGTACACGGAGTATGGCATCCACGAGGGGGGCATAGTCGGTCTGTTGCTCAAGCACTGTCAGAAGTAGCCGAGGATTATACGCAAGTCCCATGAGCGTCTCATGGAGAATGCTGCGCGCCTCGAATGTACGGATTTGATGGGTCACTTTCAGACCATTAAGCACGGCGTAGATGGCACAAAAAACATCTACCTTTCCTTGATAAAATGGCTTCATACCAACCTCCGCTCCCCTTGTGCCTGCTAAGAAGCCGCTCGTCAAGGTTTTCTTGCACCATTTTATGGAAAAAAAATGACACACAGTAGAGAAAAAACTGTCATCCTCGACAGAGACGGCACCATCATCCATGATAAGCACTACCTCGCTTGTCCAGATGGCGTTTCCCTTCTGCCTTTTGCAGTGGAAGGCCTGCGGCTTTTGCAAAGGCAGCACATGCGCCTTTTTGTAAGCACGAACCAATCCGGCATCGGGCGCGGCTACTTTACCCTTACACAAATGTACGCCGTCAATGCACGTTTAGAGGCGCTCCTTGAAGGCTTCGGAATACGCCTTCACGGCATCTTTCACTGTCCGCACGCGCCGGATACCCCCTGCCAATGTCGCAAACCGAATACAGGCATGATTGAACAGATCCGTGAACAATATTCCATTAACGCCGATAATGGCTTTGTAATTGGCGACAAACACTGCGATATTGCCCTTGGCCACAATGCCCATATGCGCAGTATTCTTGTACGCACAGGCTATGGCGCACGAGAAGAGCATAGGTATCAAAATATAGAGGATGCATCAAGACAAAAAAGACCACACCATATTGCCGATAATCTCTTGGATGCGGCGCAGTGGATTGTCAGGCAATAGGGGGCACGTCATCCGATTGTGTGAACTATTCTCAATTATGCTTGTAAAATACTCTTGAGACAGTTTGAACGTTCACAATTAATGAAAAAACACACAGTTCTTTTTATAAGATTTTTTGTACATTCTCTGGCAACAATCGTGAGATTTCAAACTGTCTTAGGGGTATTTGGCGAGCACTACTGAGAATGGTTCACACAATTAGAACGCCATGCTAAAAGTATGCATGCAAAAGCAAAAAGCTTGTTTAAAGAAAAATCATTCGGCAGCTCTTTTTACATGCTAAACAGATGGTTTTTTTGAAG
>CAYJHT010000478.1:0-1784 GCA_964369615.1 uncultured Desulfovibrionaceae bacterium | reverse complement strand
CGATTTTCCCCTTGTGACGAACTTCAATCAGCGCTCGAATTTGATTTTCGCTAAGTTGCTGTGAAAACTTGCGTAACCATGTAATTTCCTCTTCTGTGAGAAAGTTGGACAAGCTAAAGGTACACCGAAAGATATTGCTTTCTTTGTCTGAGTAAAATTCCGGTTCTTTGAGTCCTGCGTCGCGCATATAGTTCCCCATAGACTTGAGACCACTGCCGAGAATTTCCGCGTAGTTTATCCGATGAAAAACGCTGCTTATAGCTTGATTGCGCGCGACAGAACGTGGCTGCTCCTTTTCCTCAAGAGGCTTGAGGGAGTACCCCGGATTTTCTAATTCTAAACGATCAGCGTATTTGCGTATTTGAACAGGCATGCCTTGTTGAAAGTCTTGGTGCATCAGCATATTCACAATGGCTTCACGTAAAGCCCGTGCTGGTAAAAGAGGCTCATCTTTACGCTGCACCGTATGACTCTGGAACACAGGGCGCGCAGGCAGTGTTCCAAGAACGGAAGTGAAAAGTTTGTCGGCAAGCGTGAAAAGGTTTTCTTGAAATGTATCTTTGCTTATATAACGTGCGTCCGCATTGTCCACCCATTCAAAACCGGACATCATGATATAATCTACTCGAAATGTCGGAAAGTAACGTAAAAGAGCAAGCTGCGTCCCAAAAAGTAAAATACCTGCATTTGTAGGGTATATATTCTCCCCCTCCTTTTCGATACAATTGAGCGCAAAGAGCACATATGTATCATCACCTTGCACCAAGGCTTCGGATTGCTTTGCCGTCAATAGTTCGCGAAACCGCGCAATACTCCCCACATCAAGGTCATCCATGCTCGCCCTTTTGTTGGGCAAGATGTCGAAAGGAGCATTGTTTTTCACGCGCATCAATGCATTGATTTCTGCTTGCGTACAACGTATATCTGCGCCATTGCGTCTGCGATACACATGTGTCCCCTTTTTGCCCTTATACCAAATGGGATAGTGCGGCCATGTTGCCTCTGGCACATAAACAACGACGACCGTCTTGTCATCAATTTTTTCTGCTACGCATTCTACATAGACAGGCGGTTCAAGTTTTTCTCCTCGGCACACGCTTGTGAGTGTATTTTGTATATTGTCTGCGTCGGCGACACCACTCACCTCGAAAGCACCATCTTCACCTTCTGTCACCCCTAGCAAGATATACCCGCCGCCTTGCTGCGGTTCATTGGCGAAGGCGCAAATGGTCTCGTAGATAGCAGTTGAATTATCGGCAATCCATGTGAGTTCTTTTGCCTCAATACGTGCGCTTTCAGTGCCGTTTTTTTGTAGCATTGTCAAAAGTTCTTGGGCTGATTGCATTGTTCCCCCTCTCTATAAGTATTTCATTTACATGTGTCGTGCACCCGCCCCCCACACATACCCTAAACGACCTGCAAAGCAATCCACCACCACCGACACGCCCTCTGTGCGCAAGTCCTGTGCCTCCCCCCTCTCTCTATTTCCAACATGTTATTTTTATTGTTTATTATTTTTATTTTATGATAAAAGTGTTATTTCAATGTGTTACACTGAATAGGGCGAGGCATTTTATAATCAGTGCAATTTTTTAAAATAATTTTTTCAATGCGTTAAAGTCTATTTCTGCTGTTTCGGGGCGAAAAACTGCACAAATTTGTGCCAAGTTTTTTGTCGTTCGCATGAAGCCTCTTTGTCCGTGTAACTCATAAGCACTTCACTTCCGTATGTGGTGACATTTGCATAAAAATTTGCTCCACATTGATTTTGACGGAATCAGAGG
>CAYJHT010000477.1:0-1829 GCA_964369615.1 uncultured Desulfovibrionaceae bacterium | reverse complement strand
TATCATCGGCAATGGCGGCGCGCACATCTGCCAAAACAGCGCGGCCTTCATTTTCAGCTGTGCGTCGTGCTTGAGCAATAATTTGCTCTGCTTGCACGTTTGCGTCAGCTATGATGGCCTTCTTACTTGCTTCTGCTTGGGCTTGGCTTTCGTCAAGAATGGCTTGGCGTTCGGCAGCCAGATTGGCTATGGATGCCTCAACTTCGTCAAGTCTTTTCTTGGCCTCTGCCCTTTGTACGTCGAGGTCATCCAAATCTTTTTGGATGTTTTCACGTCGTCCGGAAAGGAAGCTTGTAATGGTTTTACCAAGGAATTTCCAAAGGATGGCCACGAAGATGATGATGTTCAAAATACGCCAGCCAAAATCAGCCCAACGCATTTCGCCACCAGCTGCTGCCGCAAGAACGACGCCTGACTGGAGCAATACCAAGCCAAGCGTGAGTCCTGAGACCATCCCGACACTCTTCCATTTGTTCAAGATCCACCCCCTATGGAGTATGTGGTGAACAAAAATACACAAGAACAAAACTACTCAAATACTCAATAACACCGCTGTAACAGCTCCAACAATGGAAGTTTAGGGCGCTTTTGTGATGAATAATTCCACTCCCTGTTACCTAAGGAAACGCAAGCTTTGCTGTACACTATTTTTGAGCACGGCTAAGAATAGTATTTGCAGCATTGCACGTGTTCCTAACACATGTCACATACGTGAGAAAAACTACTGACTCGTGACACGAGCAGCCAGTTTTCCGGACAATGTGTCGACCTGCTTCCGAAGCTCATTTAGTGCAGCGTCTGCTTCTGCGCGCAAACCTTCGCGTGCAGTTGCAAGCTCTGCCTGAGCTTTTTTGCCAGCCTCGCCAACAATCTCCTGCTGCTTGGCAACACCTTCATTGCGTGCTGTCTCGCGTGCAGCTATGCCTTCTTGGCGTGCTGCGGCAAGTTCTGCCTGATACGCGGCAATGCGTTGTGCGGCTTCGCGGTCAAATGCCTCTGCTTCGCCTACAAGTCCGTCCATCTTTTGACGGCGTTCTTGCAAAATGGCGCGCACAGGGCGAATTAGCAACACATTGAGCACGTACAGTGCAATGAAAAAGTTCACCATCTGGATCAGCATGGTGATGTTCAGATCAAGCATTACACCCTCCTGAAGCTGAGTTGTGAATAATTATACAATCGCACAACTCTTCTATACTACTCTGCGCCACATGTCAAAGGCTAGAAGGCAAAAAAGTGCGTGTTTTTAAAACTGTATGCAATGTGCGTAATATGCTTGTGAATTTTTGTGCAAAGCAAGGAGGGAGCGTGCGCCTCTTCCACTAAAAAAAGAGGCGCACGATAAAAAGAAGCGTACTCAGGTGATTTTATAGGGCTTAAGAACGCGATTAGGCGGCCTATTCGGAAGCGCCCCGTCCTTGTGCTGGGACTTGCCCCTTCATATTGATTTGCCCTTGCAGGATGCCGCCCTCTTCCATAATGAGCGCTTGTGTGTTGACGGTGCCTTCAATAATACCGCCGCGGTGGACGACCACACGCTTTTTTGCGTGGACATCGCCAGTAAACTTGCCTGTGAGGAGCAATTCACCCACATGGATTTCACCGCTGATGACGGCGTCCTTGCCCACAATAAGCGAACCTTCGCTGGTGATTTGTCCCGTATAGGTGCCGTCGATGCGCACGGCGCCTTGGAAATTGAGTTTTCCTTCATAGATGGTGCCTGCGCCTAAAAAAGCATTGATTTCGTCTTTGCCCACAATGTCCTTCCTTCTTATTCAAATGATTAACTTTTAAACATAAATCTGCGCATGGAGACATTGAGCACCACC
>CAYJHT010000476.1:0-1835 GCA_964369615.1 uncultured Desulfovibrionaceae bacterium | reverse complement strand
AACCCCCTTTCAAAAAAACCATCTGTTTAACTAGGTAGTTGGCGCTTTTTAATGGGAAAAAGCCACGTGTTTTTCTAAAAGTTTATCCGCCTGTCTCAGGAGTATTTGGCGAGCACTACTGAGAATGATTCATACAATTAGAATGCCGTGATGTCTTTTAAGCAAATAAAACACTGTTTATTTTAGGAACAATCCATAAGTATTTTTAAAAGAATTTATACCACTGATCGACAACAGCAAATACAGGGACACCAAAAAGAACACTGTCAATTCTGTCAAGACAGCCTCCGTGCCCGGGGAGGAGCGAGCTTGAATCTTTTACGGATACAGCGCGTTTGAGTGCTGATTCAAAGAGGTCTCCGAGTTGTGCAAAGCCGTTGAGGAGGACACCTAGCAGGGCAAATGTCCACCATGGGGCTGAACCAAGACAGACGCCCAATATGATACTGATGGTGACAGAGCCAATCAGAGAGCCAAAGGCGCCTTCAGAGCTTTTGTTTGGGCTGACTCTTGCCCAGAGTTTATGTCGTCCATAGCGTACGCCAATGAAGTAGGCGGAGATATCGGCTGCGATGATGACGGCAAGCACATAGAAGAGTTTTATGGGTGTTAAGTAGGTGGTTGGTAGGAGGAGGAGGGGGACATATGCAAGGCCTACGAGGAAGATGCTTCCTGGTGCGAAGTTGTTTTCTTCATCAATAATATCAATACGGAATAGAAAGCTGAGTGCTGTGAGTATAAAACCTGCGCCGAGGAAGACCAGAGCATCTTGTGGTCTTTGCATCCATGTGAGTGTGAGCATGCCCCAGCCTAGGAGGATGCCGCATATTCGTGTGGGTATGCGTCCTTTTTTGCCCCAAAATAGGGAGTAGAACTCCCATAGGGAGACTGCGGAGACGAGTAGGATAACAGCAAAGCGCATCCATCCATCTGTCACAAGGGCATATCCTACTACAGCGGCAAAGACGAGGCCTGTGATAATGCGTTTTATGCAAAAGGGGAATTTCCGTTTCATGTAAGTTGCTCCTGTGTCTTGCCGTAGCGGCGATTTCTTTGTGCGTAGCTTTTGAGGGCTTTGTCTAGGTCTTTTTCGGCAAAATCTGGCCAGAGTGTTGAACAGAAATAAAATTCACTGTAGGCGCATTGGAAGAGGAGGTAATTACTTATGCGTATTTCTCCGCTTGTTCGTATGACGAGGTCGGGGTCGGGGATATTTTTTGTATAGAGGTGTTCTTGGAATTTTTCTTCTGTCACTTCTTCTGGTCGGAGTCCTTGAGCGATAAGTGCGCGTGCAGCGCGTACGATTTCGGCGCGTCCGCTGTAGTTGAGTGCTAGGTGCAGGTGCATTTGTATTTGTCCGCTGGCGGGAGAGGCGGTGCGTTCGATGCCGTGTTGGAGGGCTTTTCGAGTGGGGAAGGGGAGTGCGCCTATTTCGCCGAGGATATTGAGTGCGATGGATTGTTCCACCATACGAGGCACTTCTTTTCCTAGGAACTCTACTAAGAGCGAGAAGAGAGTGGAGACTTCTTCTTGTGGTCGTTTCCAGTTTTCTTGTGAAAAGGTGTAGAGTGTCAAGTGTTTGATGCCGAGTTTGCGGCAATGTGTCACCACGCGTTGCACTGCGGCGGCGCCTGCGCGGTGTCCTTCTGTGCGTGCGAGTCCAGATTGTTGTGCCCAGCGTCCGTTGCCATCCATGATGATAGCAATATGCTGCGGCAATTCTTCAGACATATTCATGTTTTGCCTTTAAGATAAGAAGTAAGACGCAAGAGAAAAGGTAGAGGACATTCCAGTGCCTTTGTTACGATTCACGTATCAGCCAAAAAACCCAAAAA
>CAYJHT010000475.1:0-1837 GCA_964369615.1 uncultured Desulfovibrionaceae bacterium | reverse complement strand
CCCCTTCAAAAAAACCATCTGTTTAGCTAGGCAATCGGCGCTCTCGAATGGAAGAATGAAAAAGTGTTTTGTATTTTTTCCCCAAAATACTGTTTGAGTCCTGTATGACAATGAAAAAAACGCGTCACTAAAAATGTCGTGAGCGCTCTGCATGCTTGCGCCTTATTTCGCAAGGCTTTTCCGCAACAGGGGAGTTTGACATTGTGCTCAAGCTGTGTCATTATTGGTGCTTGCGTTGAATTATAACGCCATTTTTTAAGGAGTAATGTCGTGTTATTTAATTTAGAAAAAGAGAGCATGCCCCGCGAGGACATCGAACTTTTGCAACTTCGTCGTATGCAAGATTTATGCGTGCGCCTTTATGCCAATGTCCCCTTCTACAAAAAACGCTTCGATGAAGCAGGCATAACACCTCAAGATATAAAAACTCTCAAGGATGTCTCCCGCCTCCCCTTCACAGAAAAACAAGACATGCGCGACCACTATCCCTATGGACTCTTTGCTGTCCCCCTCGAACAAATAGTGCGCATACACGCCTCCAGCGGCACCACAGGCAAGGCAACTGTGGTCGGCTATACGCAACGCGACATAGATAACTGGGCAGAAATGACAGCGAGAAGCCTTGCGTGCACTGGCGCAACTGCAAAAGATTTTGTGCATATCGCCTACGGATACGGCCTCTTTACAGGTGGCCTTGGTGCGCACTATGGCGCAGAAAAACTTGGCGCAACTGTTATCCCCATGTCCGGCGGGGCAACACGCAGGCAAGTACAATTACTTAAAGACTTCGCGGCAACCGTTCTTTGCTGCACTCCCTCCTATTCCCTACATATATGGGACGCCGCACAAGAAATGGGCGTAGACATAAGAACATTGCCATTACGCATAGGCGTCTTTGGTGCAGAGCCATGGACAGAAAATATGCGCCACGATATCGAGGAAAAGCTTGGTATCGACGCACTTAACATCTACGGTCTCTCAGAAATTATGGGACCCGGTGTTGCTATGGAATGCATAGAAGCCAAGAATGGAATGCACATTTTTGAAGATTATTTCTATCCTGAAATCATCGACAGCAAGACAGGGGAAGTCCTACCAGAAGGCGCTGTTGGCGAACTTGTCATCACGACTCTGACAAAAGAAGGCATACCTCTCCTGCGCTATCGTACACGCGATATCACGACCTTGAGTTACACCCCTTGCGCATGTGGACGCACGCACGCACGTATAGGACGCATCCAAGGACGTAGCGACGACATGCTCATCATCCGCGGCGTTAACCTCTTCCCGCAGCAGCTCGAATCCATTATCCTCGAAAATGCACTCACAACACCGCACTATCAAATCCTTGTCACCCGCGATAACAACCTCGACCACGTAGAAGTGCAAGTGGAAGTTGCAGAAAATAACTTTGCAGATAAAATCCGTGAGTTGCAAGAATCTGAAAGAACCATCCAAAAGAACGTCAAAGAATTTCTTGGTGTTAACGTCAAAGTCCGCCTCGTAGAGCCACGCTCCATTCAGCGCTCGGAAGGCAAAGCACAGCGTATCATTGATTTACGCGATCACAAATAGTACCCTGTAATCTAAAAGTTTATTTTTGTTTTTTCCTGAAAAACGTGTGGGCGTTGGGGGAAAACTTTTTTAGGAAAAAAAGTTTTCCCCTTCCTCCCCCACACTTCCCCCTTCAAAACGCGCTTGCTGTTCAACGAATGAAGAAAAAGCGTTGGTCAGTAAGATGGGTTAATTTATATTGTTACATAAAATATATTTCTTATTACCCATGAGACAGCGCTGATTGTCTCGCTAAACAGATGGTTTTTTTTGAAGGGGGGTT
>CAYJHT010000474.1:0-1839 GCA_964369615.1 uncultured Desulfovibrionaceae bacterium | reverse complement strand
CCTTGGGCACCACAACTTCACGAATCATAGAACCAATTTGGTCGACATTGTAGTTTGCAAAGGAAATAACACGCTCAGGGCATGCGCCAAAGCACGTGCCACAACGACGGCAGCGCGCAGGATTAGGCTTAGGCGTACCTTTTTCATCATCATCAAGAGCGCCAAAGGGGCACTCCTCTGTGCAACGCTTACACTGCGTACAACGCACAAAGTTAAAGATGGGATAGGAAAGGTCACCGGAACGCGGATGCACTGCCACACCATGTGTCGCAGCTTCTACGCACTGCATAGCCTTCAAAGCGGCGCCGTAGGCGTCGTCTTCGCACGCGTCCATGGTCATGGGCTGACGCACACAACCTGCGGCATACACACCTGTACGGCGTGTTTCGTAAGGGAAGCAAATGTAGTTGGAGTCTGTAAAACCATCAAAGAGAGACAAATCAGGAAAATCTGGGCCTTGACGATAGTCAAACTGCACTACAGCTTCTTTTGCAGTTGTTGGCACAATACCCGTAGGTAAAACGACAACGTCTACATCCAAGTTAAAATCCATCCCAAGCAAAGTATTTTCACAGGTAACGCTCAAAGCTTCACCATTTTGAGCAATGGCTGTCACGTCTGCCTTTGTCATCATAATGCCAAGACGGTCTTGAGCATGCTTATAATAGCGCTCAAGGATACCTTGTACAACCATATGACTATACAAAATAAAGACTTGGGAACCTTCATCGGCGTCACAGACAGCATTGGCAAGGCGCAAGGCTGCAATGGAGGACACAGCGTTTGAATAGGACAAGTGCTTGATAGACTCAAGATCTTCCTTCACAAAGGAAGGCGCTTCTTCACCATCAGCAGTTGCGGCAGGCGCAGGACATGCCGCCGCTTCTTCAGTGGCTGCTGCGGCTTTTTCTTCAGCAGCAAGCTTCACCGCATCCTCTGCAAGCTTTGTATCAAGTATGAAGGCCACGCGCTTTGATTGCATCTTACCTTCGCGCAAGAGCTTACCAAATTCGCCGGCAGTCATGACATTTGGAAGCGTTCCATAACCCATGGGAGCCAAATACTTTGCCGCATTTAAGGGCACCCATCCTGTCGCCAAGACAACAGCGCCTATGGGCATTTCCACTTCGCCCTTTGCTGTATTGATAACAGCATTGAACTCACCGGGCTGTCCGGACAATTTCGCCATGGTAGCATTTGTATGCACAGTAATAAGCTTTGTGCTCTTTACAGCAGCAATTTTTGCTTCAAGACCGGATGGCTGCGCTTCCGTCCACGGCGCGTTGAGTGGCGTCGCATTGGGAATATTTTGAACATGTCCGCCGAGCGTATCAGCTTTTTCCACAACAACGACTTCATATTCTGCCGCCGCCAATTGCAATGCCGCCGTAAGACCAGTCCAGCCGCCGCCAAGCACAAGAACGCGTTTTACGCCTTCTACTGTAGCGCCTTCAGGCATAGCCGCTTTTTGCAATTTCACAACACCCATATGGACATAATCAAGTGCCATTTGCGTCAAGAGCGCAGGCGCACCGCCAGTCACGGGGGAATTGTCAGGATTTTTATATGCCAACACGCATTGCTCACGCAAGTTAACGCGCTCCACCATCACATCGGGGAAAATATACAAGCCTGTATCATAGCGCGGGGACGAACCACAAATGAGTACGCCGTCAAGACCATTGGCTGCGATATCATCTTGAATGTCCTTCACCGCTTCTGCAAGCACAGGATAACATTTCACTACAGGAGCAAAATCACCCCATTTCTGGCTGACAGCTGCCGCAAGCTCCTCTACAGGAACGCCGCCACCAATATTTTGTATGTCAAAATAGACAC
>CAYJHT010000473.1:0-1845 GCA_964369615.1 uncultured Desulfovibrionaceae bacterium | reverse complement strand
TTAGGTGTATATGCGAGTCTTATGTAGTGGTTTGCAAGATGTTTGAGTTCTGCACCTTTTCGCCATACTTTTGCTTGTAGGGTGATTCCTGTGCTTTCGTCGCGTACATCCATGAGGAGGTGTTCTTTTTGGTATCCAAAAAGGCGTGTACTTACCACATACAGTATGGGAGAGACAAAGACAGGCTCGGCATTTCCCATTCCGAAGGGCTGTAATAGTTCGACTTCTCGTAAGAATGTTGCATCACTTGCTAAGGAAAAGTCAAGGACGGCATCTATTTTTAATGTGGGTGTTGGTTGTGTTTCGCCAAAACTTTCGCGCACGAGCATATCGAAGCGTTCTCTTAAAACATCAATATTTTCCTTCTCCATGCTCAGGCCAGCTGCGAGCTTATGTCCGCCAAAGCCTGACAATATATCGGTAAGCTTTGTGAGGCCTTCATAGAGGTGAAATTCTTTGATGGAACGACCGGAGCCTTTTACAGAGGATTGTCCGTCGCAAAGAATGAGTGTTGGTTTGTAAAATTCTTCGACAATTCTGGAGGCGACGATACCGATGATGCCTTGGTGCCAGTCTTTTGCATACAGTACAAGTCCTGCTCTGTGTTTTTGTTCGCGTGCTTGTTCGCGTGCTTCTTGGTGAATTTTATTTTCTTCTTCTTTTCGTTTTGTATTCATGGCGTCTAGTTCTTGCGCAAGTGGCAAGGCGGCATCAAGACTTGGAGCGCGTAATAGTGCGAGTGCGCGCGCTGCGTGTCCCATACGTCCTGCGGCATTGATGCGTGGTGCCAGTGTAAAGACGACTTGTCCTGCGCCCATTTTGGCTGCTATATCAAAGCGTGCAATTTTTTTGAGTGCCGCCATACCGGGGCGAGTGGCTGTGGCTATTTTAAGCAATCCATTTTTAACAAGAATCCTATTTTGTTCTTGGAGTGTTACAACATCTGCCAGTGTTCCGAGGGCGACGAGGTCGAGAACTTCGCGCATATCGTATTCTTTGCTTGTGTGTTCGCGCAGCAGTTTATTGACGGCGCACATGAGAAAAAATGCCACACCTACGCCTGCAAGGTAGGCGCAGGGGCATGGTGCGAGTTGGGGATTGCAGAGGACATCGGCCGGGGGTAAGAGGGCAGGTGGGAGGTGATGGTCTGAGACGACGACGGTCATGCCGAGTTTTTTTGCGTGTGTAACGGCTTCACAGTCTGAAATGCCGCAATCGACAGTCAATAAAAGACGAACACCTTTTGCAAAAAGGGCGTCGATGCCGTCGCAATTAAGGCCATAGCCTTCAGTTGTTCTGTCAGGGATATGTGCGAGGATATTGAAGCCATGCGCTTCAAGTACATCTTGGACAAGACAGGAGGAGGTTATGCCATCAACGTCATAGTCTCCCCAGACGGCCATTTTTTGTCCTTCTTTAAGGCATTGCACGATGGTATTGGCACCATCAATAACGCCCGGCCAGAGTTCAAGCGGCGCGAGTAAGCGAAGATTTGGCGATAAAAAATTTTGTATATCTGTATGTTGCGAGAGTTTTCGTAATTTTAGAAGATAGTGCAGGCATTCAGAGATGCCGAGCGTTTCGCAATCTGCATGGCTAGAGACTTTGTGTTGGAGTAAGAAGTTTTTGTCATGAAAATCTTCTGAAAAAAAGAGGGAGTCTGAGTTACAGTCTTGCTCAGGCGTATTTTCTGTTTTAAATTGCCATTTTTTCACATATACCACGTTATTTTAAAAAGTTTATTTTCATTACAAAAAAGCAAGGAGCAACTTTTAAGAGCGCCAACTACCTAGTTAAACAGGTGGTTTTTTTGAAGGGGGGTGTGGGGGGAAACTTTTTTTTCCC
>CAYJHT010000472.1:0-1848 GCA_964369615.1 uncultured Desulfovibrionaceae bacterium | reverse complement strand
TAACTAGGCAGTTGGCGCTTTTTTATGGGGGAGGGGGGGAAGTGTTTTTTAAGGCATCTTACATTCAAGTTGAAAATGACACTTTTTCTGGCTTTAAGTATTTATCTCATAAAAGAATTATTTCAGGTCAGCCATACTCTCAAGAATATTCTTACCCGGCGCACATGTCGCACTGATATTCAAGCTTGCTGGATTCGCCATGAAGCTCATAAATGCCTCAAAGGGCTTGAGCGGGCTTGCTGGCTTTGCAGTAAGGGTCAGCGCTCCGGGATTGTTGAGACATTGTTCAAGAGAAGCAAATGTCGTTTCAGGCAGTTGTGGCACAATGGAACGTACTTGCCCTACAATTTGCGGCACAAGCCCTTTCAGCATGTCTGGCGCGGGCACATTTGACTCCTTACTCGCAAAAGCAAGCATCTGCGGCAAGAGACCTTGGTCCTTATATTGAACTTCAAGCGACGCTACTTTGCTTTCTTCAAACCACTGATTGAACTGTTCTTCGGAAATATCGATCTTACTGGACGCACTCTCATTGCTGAATGCGTATGAAAGGAAATCTGCCGGCAAGAGGGCGGCAAGCGAAACACGGCTTGTCCCCACATTTTTTCCGCCAAGAGAAATATCAAGTCTGCTTTCTTTCTGCGCCTCTAAGTCAAGGTCTACTGAAGCGTCTACAAACAAAACATCGCCCGTGATTTCTTTGAAAAGTGGATCAAGATTCCTGTCTATATCAAGAAAGGCGGCATGAAGTCCCATTTCTTTCACAGCTACGTGTAACTTCGCAAATGTCTGCGCTTCGGCATCAAAATCTGACGCAAGACGAAAGTTCTTGCATGAAAAAAGGTCAAAAGGCTCTTCATCCGTACCAAGCACAGCCGTCACATTCTCTATGGTGAGAGCTGTTTTATCAAACAAGTTTGCGCTTATGTCAGGATGTTGTGCAAGCTCTGCGAATTGTTCATTTGTCAAGCTTCCATCCAGTATTTTAGGGAACATTTGTGCAAAAAATGCCCAATACGCAGGCGATGGGAGCGTTATATCATCCCACACAAGGCTGCCTAGTTTAAAGCTCAGAGCACCTTTACCTTGCTCCTCGCGCAACATCGCAGAAAGACCCTCAATACGATAAGCACCGATAGTTGCAGACGAAATATCTTTCATACTCACAAGAGCAACAGTCGTCTCAGAGTCAAAGATTTCCCCGTCCAATACAGTTTGGCCTTTTTCGCTGTAATTCACATTTTCAATCCGCTCTACTGACATATCTAAAAGAGCTGTAAAATAGGCCTCAGTATAGCCCTTGCCATGCAAGGCCAAGACCTTCCCAAGATTCTGTTTATAGCCTGTTGTTGTGACCCGTTCCAGCGTAAACTCTTTTCCCGCGCCGCCAACTGTATAGCTGCCGCGCATATTCTGCACCACAATGTCCTTCGCCACAAGGGGACGACCCGCCACAGCGGGGTCAAGGGCATCAAGGTTTGGTTCACTGAGAAAAAGTTCATCAATATGAAAAACGCTCCCGGGCAATGCCTCAACGGTGAATTTTATGCCGCGAATCGTCAAGCTATCGTTGCTGAGGCTATAAAGAACGTCCTTGTGTTCAATACCATGCTCTTTGAGCACCTGCGCCACACTGTCCTGCACCTCTGCTTGTACAAAAGTCTGTATATATTGATATATCCCAAAACCTCCAAGCAAGAGCAATACAAGGGCAACGCCAATCCACACCTTCGCTTTTTGTTGCATAACCTCCTCCTCATGTCTAAAGTTTATTTTTTTAAGTTTTTATTTTTTTAAGTTTTTTTCTTGGGGGGGAAACTTTTTTTAGGAAAAAAAAGCTTTCCCCCC
>CAYJHT010000471.1:0-1858 GCA_964369615.1 uncultured Desulfovibrionaceae bacterium | reverse complement strand
CGAAGACTTTACACGTGCAGATACAGGGCATCACAAAAGCCCAAAGGCGCCACTTCCCATCTTTCGGCACAGCCGATTTGCCCCCGCAGCACACATTGCACACCTCCTCGGCACATACGAAAGCATCGGCATAGCCTCACATGCCAATCCCGACGCCGATGCCATAGGCTCCTCCATCGCCTTGGCCTTGGCCTTGCAAAGTCGCGGAAAGGATGTCTTTTTCTGCAATGCCTCAGGGATGCCGGAATATTTGAGCTGGATGGAACTGCCCGCTCCCATGTATACCCAATTGAAAGAGGCAGAAAAAACACCGGATATCATCGTCGTCCTTGATTGTGGCGATGCAGAACGCTTGGGCAATATAAAGGACGCCGTCCTTTCTTGTCCCACCATCAACATCGACCATCATATGCACAATCCCCTCTTTGGCAGTGTGGAAAATTGGGCAGATGAAAGTATGGCAGCCACGGGTCTTATGGTGGCTGCTCTCGTGGACGCGCTCAGCTGTCCTCTCTCCGGCGCGACGGGAGAAGCTGTCTATACGGCGCTCAGCTCCGATACAGGCAACTTCACCTATGACAATGCCTCAGAGGATGCCTTGCTCCTCGCTGCGCACCTTGTCAGCCAAGGCTTGCGTATTTCCCAAGTGCAACAGCATATGAACCGCACATGGCATGGCGCACGTATGCAATTATGGGGCAAGCTCATGCAAAATATCAGTTATGAGCATGGCGGACGCACAGCCCTTGTCATCATCCCCCTCCATTTGCTTGTTCGCTATAAGTGCACCTCAGAGGATTTAGAAGGTTTTGTAGAACATATCAGACGCTTGCGTCATATAGACGTAGCGGCAACCATCCGCGAAGACGCGAGCAATCGCAGTAAAATCAGCCTGCGCTCCACAGGTGACGTCGATGTGCGTGCCATGGTAGCCCCCCTTGGCGGCGGTGGACATAAAAATGCCGCAGGCGCGACAGTCAAGCATAATCTCAAGCACACAAGCCAATTGCTTTTAGAGAGCATCAAAAAGGTCATGAAGTACAGCTCATGAACAACAAACAAGCCTCTCCCTATCCACAAGCGCACGGCGTTCTTGTCCTCAACAAGCCCAAGGGCATAAGCTCGGCGCGTGCCTTGTCCCAACTCAAACGCTTGGGACAAAAGAAAATAGGCCACGCAGGCACGCTTGACCCCATGGCAGAAGGCGTCTTGCTTGTCCTTTTAGGACATGCCACGAAGATTTCAGGCCACCTCATGGGCGATGGAAAAAAGGTCTACAATGGCACCTTGCGTTTAGGGCAAGAAACTGATACGTGGGACGCAGAAGGGACAGTGCTTGAAGAACGCGCGTGGGAACACATAGCAAAAGAAGACGTGCACAGCGCCATGCACGAGTGGCTTGGCGTCTCTGAGCAAGAAGTGCCCTCCTATTCGGCGGCAAAGCATAAGGGTCAACCCCTCTATAAGCTTGCCCGTGCGGGCAAGGAAGTCCCGCAGAAAATAAAGACTATTGAAATTTCGCGTGTGGAAGTGTTGGATATCAACCTCCCATACGCCCGCTTTCGTGTGGAGTGCGTCTCCGGCACCTACATACGCTCCCTGGCCCACAGCTTGGGGAAGCGCTTAGGGTGCGGAGCCGTCTTGACAGCTCTTACACGAGAGTACAGCCACCCCTTTGCCCTTGATGCAGCGCAGACCTTGGAGGCCATTGTGGCCTCACCGCAAAGCCTACAAGAATGGGTGCACCCTGTAAGTCGCGCCTTGCCACACTGGCTGTGCGTGACTGTAACAGAACAAGAAGCACAAGACGTGCGCAATGGCATAGCCGTGCCCCTCGCACCGGATATGTCCGACACGC
>CAYJHT010000470.1:0-1876 GCA_964369615.1 uncultured Desulfovibrionaceae bacterium | reverse complement strand
GAGTATGCATTCTTTGTCCTTTTTCAGCGGTTAGATTTTTTCAACAGGCTGTTAGCCTCTCATAACCCTCCAGTTATTTTAAAATATCTGAATCATATTCACGCCCTTCATCTCATCAGGGCAGAAAAGCAAGGCGCATGTAAAAACTCACGCCTAAAGCGCATTTTTCCCTTGACAATTCTCCCGCCCTCGTAAAAACTAGTCTTCCCTAATCTAAGAGGCGTTGCCGTTGCCTGTGTGTTGCCCAGCAGCATAAAAAAGCGGTCATCACTGTTTTGTCACTTGAACACCTCTTTTTGAGGTGGGTACATATTGGCAAGGCAACGTCCAGTATCCGTGAGGACTGGCGGCCTCTTAGAGCCGGGGAGCGTTGCTTTGCCTTTTTCAACACCCCCTAAATCTAAGAGGTATTCCATGACCACACAAAATGATGTTGTCTCCACAAATCACAACAAAAACCCAAACAAAGCCCCGAAAACATCCCCAGACACCCCCTATGATTTCGACGACGTTTTTCTCTTAGCCGTCCACAATAAGGGCTTAGTAAACATCTTGGACGATGTCTATAACGGGAGCATTCGCCTTGACGGCAATTCCAGCGCTGACTTGAATAAAGTCAGCGCGTTAATTGAAGCCATTGTCAGAAATGCCAAAAAGCTAGAGAAAAAATGCCGTAGAATCGTGGACTATACGACAAGCTAAGACACATATCCCCACATTATCAATCTCGTGCCTGTCATGGGCGGAGCTTTTGGCAAGGCACGGGATTTACCCTTGACGAGGTCTACCCTTACGCAAGCGTTTTTGATACAAAGCCATATCAAAAGTTTCTAAAATACTCTCTTTTTTAACGTATAGTGGATGATGGGGGTGGCCGTTTTTCGTCAACGCACCTCGGGAGACCCATGTACAGTGTTGCAGCTCTGGTAATACTGCAATGGCATAAAGCAACTCCGCAAGATAAAGTCGTTTTTCTACAAGCGCTCCCCATGCCGCCCATACTGTCCTCACCTTGCCTCCAATGAGCTTTGAAATGTGTCGCTCGTTTTCTTCCTTGAGTTCCGCTGAAAAGTGTTTATGCAAGTCATTGGGATTCGTTGCCCTTTGCGGATAAATGTTTAACATAATGAAACTGTCAAACTGTGGATTCTCACGACTTACCCCTTGCACACACCTGAGTGTTGCATCCAATGCCTTAGGCGATGCAGTGCTCGGATTGACACCAATACATACCAATGGATTGATGCCTTTCGTACCCAAAATAAAACGGGCAGTATCGTCAGGTGTTGTTTCGTAAAGCCACATCTTCTTATCCTTGTATATCTGCTATAAATTCCTCATAGCACGTTATAAATGCATTGAAAAGCACAGAACGAGGCATGGTTCGCGGAATATTAATTCCTTGCTCTTTCACGTTTTCCCATATCTTCTCGTTTATACATGGCTTTTTCTTCCACACTCTTCCAATACTCCAAAGACTTCGGATATTTCATCAAGGTCACATCGCCCGCCACGCCGAAGGCGTATTTCACAGTCCTTTCGGCGTATCGTGTCCAGTCGCGGCCTTTTTCGTCCTTATGGCGAATGGTAGGGGCGCATTGTCTCAACGCCTCCCTCACAGCCTCTTGGCTGTGCCCAGTTGTGCGCATCCGTAGGGCAATCATAGAATCTATGCGTGACAAGTCACCAAATGACGCATGTTTACGGATGTTTTCATAATGGGCATAATACGCGCTGATGGCTGGCGTACCTGTAGGAGCACCATATCCACGATACGATAAGGCGGCGGTATTCTCCTGTTCTTGCCTCGCGTTTTCAAGGGCTTCAAATTCCATGGCAAACTCACGCGCCATCAAGTACGCTTTATTTCGGTGGT
>CAYJHT010000469.1:0-1878 GCA_964369615.1 uncultured Desulfovibrionaceae bacterium | reverse complement strand
TTGCCCACATGGTGCGTGACCCCAATGGACGGGCGTATAATCGCACACAACACTTGCCAGAGCGGCACCGAATGATGGCGCGGTGGGCTGATTATCTGGATGGACTGAGGGAGCAAGTTTGAACGCAGGAGTGCCTTTGTCTGTCTTGTGACCACCGCCAGAGGCAAGGCGGCACTGTGTCAAGTGTGGCCTTGCTTCAAACTCTGTGCCGCATGGGCTTTACGAAAGAGAACAGCAAACACTTTGTGGCGCACGGTTTCCGTGGCATGTTCTCCACCATAGCGTATAATGTGTTTGGGGTGTCAAGTCTCTGCGTGGAACTGCAACTGGCGCATTCTGAGCATAATAAAATCAAGAGCACCTATCACTTGAGGTCGGCTGCGCATGAATGACGAGGATGAGACAGATGTATCCGGATTATTTGGATGTGTTGGGAAAAGTAGCTTTTCGCTTGTAAGTTTATACTGTAATATTTTAGGGGGGTAGGCTCAAAAACCCCCTTTTCCTACAGTCAATAGTGGGTAGGCAAAGGGGGTTTTCACATAATACACTGAAATGGTTATGCAACATGAAGTCATCATAATTTCATGCGTGGCTGTTTACCCTCATAAAACCACATAACAAAACCACAGTTTTCACAAATATAAGGCTGTAAGCACATTTTTATATGCATTTGCGCAGAAGAACGGCTTGCATCCTCTGGTGCCTGTCGCAATTTCGTCGGTATGACGTGGTCTGCAAATATCGAAAACGATGCGTTACCACACAACAAACATGACAACTCTTCCCCATCCAGCCTTGTAAAATGCTTTGCGTTCATAACAATCCCTTGATTTACACTATTAGTTTTGCAAAATATTCTGCTTGGCGCACAACGCCTCCAATCCACTTAGTACGCCCTCTCGTAAGTACTTTTAGATTTTATCGATATCAATTAGAGGCATATTGCTAGGCGGTAGCCCCATCCTGCCAGTAATTTCTGCGCGTAAATTTTCAATTTCTTGCTCATACGCTTTTATGGTATACAAATATTTTGCTTCTTTGAGTCCCAAAGCGACAGTTGATTGGGAAACTTCAAAAAAATCAGCGATTTTTTGCTGAGTTTTCCCATGTTCGTGGTAAATTAAAAAAAATAACATATTTCGTCTTTGTTGTTTGTTGAGCACTATAAACGCCCTCCTTATTATTAAATTTTATTAAATATATACAAATAAAAAGCTCACGTCAAGCTCTTTAAGAAAAATAAAATTATAGATTACATATGTTTATATGTAGTCGAGGGTTTTTCATATTTCTTTTTTGGCAATCAATGTATGATGCTACAGACTATCTCTCCTCCCCCCTCAACGCTTCCACGGTCGCATACACGACTGCCATAACCGCCTCTTGGTTTTTAGGGGACAACCTTTCCAGCAGTTCTGCCAAGACTCTGGCGCGATTTTCCACGGTAGGCGAATCATTTCCTAATAAAAATAGCACAGTACATTGTAAATGGTCTGCAATCTCTTGTAAACGCAAGAGGTGCGGCGCCCTCACTCCACGTTCGATACAGCTCATAGACTCTTTTGTGATGCCTAGTTTGGCTGCAAGCTCTTTTTGGCTTAAATTGAGCATTTTTCGCCGCATAGCTATGTTTTGTGCCATAGTTTTCAGTAGCAAATCGTCAGACATGATAGTACGCCTTTGGGGAGTTTTTCCTACTATATCTGATGTGCATATTTTTATCATGGCGAATAAAATACTGTTCAATAGTTTCTTTTAGTAGACGTTCAACATTATTTTTGCTACGATGACTCAGGCCACACAAGCGGCCTCATCATACGAAACACAGGAGAAAAGCCATGAGCATGACAAATGACCAAGTATTACAGGAAAAAA
>CAYJHT010000468.1:0-1879 GCA_964369615.1 uncultured Desulfovibrionaceae bacterium | reverse complement strand
CCCTTGCCAAGGGGCATATAGAGCAGCCGGATATGGTCGTGCGTCTGTCGTGGTATAAAGAGCAAATGCCCAAGGCCAAGCGCAAAAGCTTGTATGCGGAAGAAATGTCGCCAGATGACATCGGGCACTTGATGTTGGCCATTTATGAGACGCGCCATCGGTGGACATTGCCTGTGGCCACTGCTTTGCAACTTGCGCCATATTGCGTGGTGCGCCCATCGGAACTCATCGGTGCCCGCTGGGACGAGATTGACCTCAGCCATGAGGACGCGGCGGAGTGGATAATCCCGGCAGAGCGCATGAAGATGAAACGTCCACACCTTGTGCCCCTGCCTCGGCAAGCGGTGGCACTTTTGAAAAACATATACGCCTTTTCCGGTAAAAATACCTTTGTCTTCCCTGCGACGACAGCCAGAAGCAAGGACGGAACAGTATCGAGCATGGCCTTGCTCCAAGCTTTGCGCCGCATGGGCTTTACGAATGAGAACGGCAAACGCTTTGTGACACACGGCTTCCGTGGCATGTTCTCGACTATCGCGTATAATGTGCTCGGGGCGTCAAGCCTCTGCGTGGAACTGCAACTGGCGCATTCCGAAAAGGATAAAATCAAGGCCGCCTATCATAAAACGAGCCTGCGCTCGGCTGTACACGAACGACGTGGCTTGCTTCAAATGTACGCGGATTATTTGGATGGACTGCGGGGGAATGTGCAATCGTAAAGTTCGTCATGTTTCTTCGCACTTCAGCCAGAAATTGACAATCTGAGCAAAGTCCTATAGTGTGCCCTTGTGGAACATCTTCAAAAGATGCAAGAGGCTCGATTCTAAGGCGTCACATGGCGCATAGACATCCTTGTGTTTAGTGTTTCCTTAACTTGAATGTAAGTTTACTTGCTTGCATACATGAGCCTCAAACAGTTTCCTTTTATAGAGAGGGTGCTCCCTTATCTCTTAGCTAATGAAGATAGTGGGTGCGAAGTAAAATATTTGAGTATATCGCTATCCGCAAGATTTTCAGCCTGTATTTCTGTTAGTGCACCCTCGCGCCACTCAATATCCCCAGGCTCTGTAAATGTGCTCCACAATCTTTGAAATACCCGTACAACCTTCCTTGCAAATTTTTCATATTCAGCGATATGGATGTAATAGATGTTTGCCGTGTGAGGCGTAGCAGCATCTTCCAGTTCGTTTGATGCTGCACATATCACAACAGTGAAAGTAATACCTGGGTACTTACTAGCCAGAGTATTGAGATGGCCTCCAGCCTGCAAAACTTTTCTTTTAGATATAATCGGTCGCGTACCTGTATCTGTATAATCCTCAAAAACTATTCCTTTGCTACCAGCAATCCAACATGGGTCTGGATCACCAGATGCCTTACCTTTATATGTATCAAACCCTAAAAGTTGACCTAGCAGGATTTGTGAATTTTCAAATGACTTTGCATCACCCTGTTTAATACCATCTTCGATTTGCGTGATAAACCGATTGATTTTTAAACTATTTGCAACTCCAAATGCTTCAAATTTTTGCTCAATCTTTTCAATCCTTTCTATGGTTGTACGGTCAAAGTCTTCTGCGTTGATGCTACAGTCGCCCTCTAATGAGAATGAATCTATCCACGGTAAATAACGACTACACGCAAGTGCTGCTTGCATGTGTTGACGTGCAGAATCCATGTGATTGGCTTGGAGTGCGGCAGAAGCAGTCAAGTAATGCCACAACGCAGAATATCCTTTTAATTCATCGCCACCACTAATACGTGATAGTATGTCTTTACCATGTGTGATCGCAACAGCATAATTTGCAGACCAAAGCGCATCACAAAATTTAACTTCATCGGCGACGGCAAAAGCAAGTTGCGCTGCAGAGGGAAGAGG
>CAYJHT010000467.1:0-1893 GCA_964369615.1 uncultured Desulfovibrionaceae bacterium | reverse complement strand
GACCCTTCAGAAGAGTGACAAAATGCAAAAGAATTTATTTAGAAACAGCCCCTAGTCCTTTGTTTAAAAGTTTATTTTTGGTTTTTCTGAAAGACTTGTGGGGGGAAGACTTTTTTCTTGGAAAAAAAGTCTTTCCTCCCCCCTTCTTTTTGTGAAAGAGCAAAAAATGCATATATGAAACTTTAGCGCGGGTCTGCATATCGCATGATTTCAGCAAGCATAAAGTCGTAAAATATTTTATAAAGTTCTGCATCTATCTTGGGGGCGGAAAGAATTTTTAAAGAATAAGGTTTTGTTTCGCTTTTATAGGAAGGATGTATATGCGGGAAGTCATTCATTTCAAAGCCTAAACGCTCATAAAATTGTTTTCTTTTTATAGAAATTGCATCAATGGGCGGCTCTATTTCCAAAATGATGGGAAGGTCTGTACTGTCTTTTAATATTTTTAACACTTGAGAGCCAACGCTCTTCCCCCTCATCTTCTCTATAATAGCAAAATGTTCAATGAAAACAAAATTCCGTGTTTTCCATGTGTGCAAAAGACCAAGTATTCTGCCTGTATCGCTGTCCTTGATAACTTCAAAAAAATATTTTTTATGTGACAAGGCGGCTACTTGATGATGTAAATGACGCTTTTCGCAATTGGGAAAGCTGCACTCATAGATGCGAAAAGCCTCTAAAAATTCCATACTCTTTGCGTCTGTGACTCTTTGTAATATCATAACAATTCTCCTGTAAGTAAATCAACACGCGAATAAACTGCGTGGATGAAATTTTACCTTTCAAAGAACTCTGGCCATTCTTTGCAGGCGTCTGCATGTCGTCCTTGCCACAGTGAGTGCTTGTCCATGTGGTGGTAGAGTTTTGTGAGGAAGGTGCGTTTTTCTAGAGCCCATGAAGGTGCGATGCATTCGCCGGGGGCGGGGTCTCCTGTGAGGCGATGTATGACGATGGAGGTGGGGATACGTGCAAGGGCGCGTGCGAGCATGTCTATGTAGATATCTTGTTCGAGAGGTGTGTAGTGTCCTTGTGCGTGCCATGTGGCGAGTGTGCTATTCTGGCAGACGTAGAGATTGTGCAATTTTATTCCTTGCACCTTGAGGGAGACGGCCCAATCTACGGAGGCGAGAAAGTCGTCGGTGTTTTCTCCGGGCAGGCCTGCCATGAGGTGTGCGCATACTTTGAGGCCGTGCGCATGGGCAAGGGCAATGGCGTCCTCTGACTGACGGGCGTTGTGTTGTCTATTGATGCGATGAAGAGTGCTATCGTGGGCACTTTGGAGGCCATATTCGATCCAGACTTCTGGCAGTGTGCAAGCGGCTATGTGCGCAAGTTTTTTTGTATCGACGCAATCGGGGCGCGTGCCAAGTGATAATCCGACATTATCTGGCAGTGTACTTACGCTGTCGATGAGTTTGCAAAGGCGCTCAACTGTGCAGTAAGTATTTGAAAAAGATTGAAAGTATGCTATGAAGACGCGTTTTTTTTCGGCGCGTTCGTATTTTTTTTGCCAAAATTCCCACTGCTGTTCTATGTTGAGTCCTTTGTGTAGGAGGCCGGAGCCGGAGCCGTCGGCATTGCAAAAGACGCAGCCGGAGCGGGAGAGTTTGCCGTCGCGGTTGGGGCATGAGGCGCCGGCGTCGAGGGGGATTTTTTGGACGCGTTGCCCAAGGCTATGTCGAAAATAAACTGATAATGTATGCCACAAGTTCATGGATGTTCACCTTCCCAATATTATTCAAATCTACAATTTTTCTTATGTATTGTAAAGGTAAACACAGAGCAAAAATGCATGTCATCATCTCACTTGCGCGTCATTCCGATTTGTTTTTTTGAAAGGGGTTTGGGGGAAAGCTTTTTTTATTTTTTTAAGTTTTTTTCTTGGGGGGAAAC
>CAYJHT010000466.1:0-1894 GCA_964369615.1 uncultured Desulfovibrionaceae bacterium | reverse complement strand
GTGAGTATGACATAAGAAAGATATATGAGAAGATGGGGTCAATTGGACGCTTACGGAGCAAATGGCAGACAATGCCTGAACAGATGCTACGCTACAGGGCGGCATCGTGGATGATACGCGCAACAGCGCCTGAGATTGGCATGGGCTTCCAGACTTCAGAAGAGGTCTTTGACATGGAAAAAGATGATGATGGAATCTATCAAATTTCAACGACTGACATAACGCCGAATGAAGAGCCTGTGGAAATAGAGCGTCCTCAAGAAGTCGTGACAGAACACGTTGAGGTACAGGTGGAGAAAGAAGACCTTTCCGGCTTGCGAGCACAGGCCATACAGGCCGCTGAAATATGGGGCATACAAAATCCTTACTCGTGCGCTCCGGAGAAATGGACGCGTCAAAACTGCGAGCGCGTTCTAGAAAAGGCGCACGCGCTTGAGGCTGAGTCATATGCTGACGGTGAGGGGTGTCCGAGTTATGGGTAATAGCATGGACTTTGGACGCGCTCTTTCCCATTTGCGTTACGGCTTCAAGATTGCGCGGCGTGGCTGGAATGGCTACGTCGCATATGAGCCGGACAGGGAAGTTGATGGCGTAGTCATAAAAGGGCATTTTTACTTGCAGGCTGGCAATGAGCGGTGGCATTGGTCGCCTATGGATGCTGATTTAATGGCTGCTGACGGGGATTGTTGACTATATGAAGGCCAATGTGGACAAGTTTGATTCTGCCGATGTGCTTTTGCAAGTTGTGAGTCCGTCTGAGGTTGCCTTATATTCCGGAGTGAAAGGAGATTTCAAGCAACGTGACCGCTATATCGAGGCTAAGCTTGATGTCGTAAAAATTCCCTTTGGCGAGTGGATGTCCTGTGAAAAATTCAATGTGTGCGTGCAATCTTGCTTTGTGGATGATGCGGAAAATGCTGTTACGCCAACAAGCAAGGGGCTTGTTTTGAAATATTCCGCGAACGTAAAGACCACCACAGAAGTTGGCTTTGCAGATGACGGCGTGACGCAGGGTGTGACGGCAAAGACTGGCGTCACCAGTGTGCAGAATGTGGCATTGCCTAACCCCGTGACATTGAGACCGTACAGAACGTTCATAGAAGTTGAGCAGCCGGCAAGCCAGTTTGTTTTCCGCATAAAGCAGGACGACGAAAAGGTCATTTCTTTTGCACTTTTTGAGGCGGACGGCGGCGCGTGGCGTAATGAGGCCATGCAGAATATAAAGGCATACTTTGCAGAGCATTTGTCTGATATTGCTGTGATTGCGTAACTTATGTGGGGGGGGCTTTGCTCCCCTTTTTTATGGGGTGATTTATGGAAAAACTGATGTCTTGTGTTTGTGGTGGCGAGGCTGAACTCAAACATAAAAGGGCATGCCCTGAATATTATATTTTGTGTAAAAAATGCGCGTGCGGAACGCCGATATATGAGGCCGAAAGGGTTTCACACTCACTTGATAGTGTTGGGGAGTGGATTATCGCGCAAAACAAAGCCGCCGCCGCATGGAACGCCATGCAAGCTGAGTTGCAGAGCGGGTGGACGAGTGAAGTTCCCACGGAAGAGGGAGACTATATGTTTGTGGGAGTGTATCATGGAGTAAAAACAAGAAAACCAATATATGCAGGCGTGGTAAGCTATCCAAGTTGCCTTTCTACCAATATAGATGGCGGAAGCACCTGCATAGAAAACATGCAAGGACACTGGTTCCGCATCAACTACCCACATCCACCGGAGGACTAAATGAAGCAACTTACGAAAGAGGACTACACCGACCTCGCAAAGCTTCAAAGTGAGCGTGAGGTTTTGGCTGAAAAGATGCGCAAAATTGACGCGCGTATTGTAAGCGTCCAATTGACCCCATCTTCTCATATATCTTTCTTATGTCATACTCACC
>CAYJHT010000465.1:0-1906 GCA_964369615.1 uncultured Desulfovibrionaceae bacterium | reverse complement strand
AATGACACATAGCTTTGTGTGTCCGCAAGATTTTGTATTTCCGTCAATTGGGAATGCAAAATATGATAGCTTGGGTGATAAATGGGGAACCATACACGTATACGCTCACTAAGCAAGCGTATATTTTCTTGTTCATCCTTAGCAGCCTTTTCAGCTGCATGCCACAAGGGCTGCAAGTGCGTCAATATGAGAATCTGACCGCGTCCCAATTCAGGGTCAATGAGGCAGCGGTTAAAATATGTCGGGTCTTCGTGAATAAGCTTTGTAATTTGTCCTAGGACTTGTTCGGCAAAGCCCATCTTGACCTTACACACAATGCGGCGATATTCCAAATCACGCCACTGAGGAATGACGCGTTGCACTTGTTCATATTGGGCAATAGCGTTGACAAATTGCCCATCAACTTCTGCTATACGCGCTTGTAGATATTCGTTCCACGCTTGCAGTGCTGAACTTGTGGTGAGGGTCGCACCTTCCTTAAAAGCTTCCAAGGCGCTTGTGAATTTGCCACGTCGCACGTGTAAAAAGCCGAGTAAGGTGCGCAAGTGCGTATCACGAGGATTTCGCGTAATGGCGGCTTGAATTTCTTTTTCTATGTCTATAAGTTCATCATTTGGCGCTTTTGCAAATCTGTCATAAAGCTCCCACACAGGCCCTTCGTCTCGCTCAGGTTCTGTGGGGTCCATGACCTTGCCTAAGTCTCGTTCCTTTGTAAGCCATATGTGCGGCATAATACGCACTTGTGACATAACATTGATATCAAAAATTTCTTGCAAAAGCTGGGCGCTGGAGTCCCCGCGTTCTAAACATTCCCCATAGGCTTCAAGGCCATTTTTGGAGACGCTTTTTTCAAGAGCGCGAAAGCTCTCGTTGATTCTGTCAAGACTCATACCGGCTTGGACAATGGAGGTAGACGGTAACTGCTCTATTGCAAGGTTCGTCGGACAATCTTCTGTCGTATGTGTATTTATACCGCAGAAAAAGCAGCACTTCCCATCGCCGCCAATAAATTGACCGGGCATAAGCACAGGAATTGCTTGGTTCTTATCGCTCCCCTCATTTAAAAGGATAGAGCACCAACTGTCCATATCTGCTAAGGAATCAGAAAAACGTATATCTTGAATGATAAAGCCTTCACCAAGCAAGTAGGCATTGCGATAGCTGATATAGGGCAAGTCCGCACTGAGTCGATCCCATTGCAAACCTACTTTTTTATACAGGTCGGCATTGAAGTTCATGCCTTTACGGTCAACAATAACACTCACATAAGGCCAATAGTGTTCGTGTTCCATCTCCTTAATATTCTTTGCCGCGACCAAAAGTTCTCGCAACCAACTGCGTAACAAAAGCAAGTTGTCCACAGCGACCATAATGAATTGGTCCTGCACCAAGAATTTCAGCTTTTGATTTTTTAAGGAGTCCACAATAACTTGCTGCATGTGTGGCCACGCGGCTTGAAAGCTCTTATCAAGCTGATTGCCTAAGGGGCGTAAGAGGGCATACCATCCCAAGGTAGAGGAATACGGCAAACGCGGGTCGGCTTCCATTGTCAGCCATTTGGCATGCGTCATGCCTTGCTTGCCTTGAACGGCAAGAAAATTCAAACCGGGAAAAATATTTTTTTTATCAAAAGCTCTTGGATGTATCCAGACCTCTAATGTATCATTGACAAGCACTTCTTGCTTCTCAAAGGTGACATCGACATCAAGGGTCGTCTCAAGACTTAATCCAAGGCGCATTCTGGCAGGTAGGAGCTGTATAGTTGCGGACATGGGATTAAAACGCGCCCATACTGCTACGCGCGCAAGCGCTAGAAATATATCAGTATTAAAAAAGAACCATAAAGACTGATCGCGGTCGCTGACAATGAACATGCCGCCATAATTTTGGAGCGTTTGCGTAATAA
>CAYJHT010000464.1:0-1907 GCA_964369615.1 uncultured Desulfovibrionaceae bacterium | reverse complement strand
CCTGCAACTTTAAGAAATTGTCTTCTGCTGTTATTCATCACTTGCTCCCCTTGGGAATAATGTGGCAGGTCCAGCAGTATGGATAGACACTGTTGGAAACATGGCATTTTTGACAAAAATCTTCATAATTTGTGTGACATTTCATGCAGGTGTTTTGCAGGCTTATTTCCCACTTCTTTCCTGTGGATGAGATGTATGTACGATTTTCCTCGCGCAAGGCTTGGTCACGCCACTCATTAAGAAGTTGCATGTGCTCGGCGCGCATATAGGCCACAGGCTCCACGCATTCCTTTTCATTCTTTGGCAAAACAACTTCAGGACGCTTATAGGGGTCGCCGCTGTCTGTGCCGCCAATCCAAAATGGTGTGGAGAAAAGCACCGCAAAAACGATGATCCCCACGACTATAAATTTGGCGTTATACATAGTTATTCGACCTCCTCGCCATCATCTGCCTGAGCATTTGGTAAGTCTTCTTGGCGCAAGTCCATCGTGCGAGGGCCTTCGCCCTTCATTACAAGCGCATTGGCCACAAGCTCGTGCAAGCCGCTTACAGAAACGCCCGGCGCCCAATAATTGGCTACAGGCGTGAGCGTTGCACGGTCAATGGCGCACACGCATGCCATGTGGTTCACGTTATGCTTTTGCTGTACATAGCGCAGAGCATTACCGCGAGGCATGCCGGCACGCATACGCAATTCCATAATCTCTTCCGTATTCAAACCGGAACCGGAACCGCAGCAGAATGTTTCTTCGCGGATGGTGCGCTCAGGCATTTCCACAAAGTTGTTACAAACTGCACGCAAAACTTCGCGTGGCTCATCTAAAAGACCCATGGCGCGTGCGGGGTTGCACGAGTCATGCCATGTGGTTATGAGGTGGTCATTGCGGCTTGGGTCAAGGTTCAATTTTTTGTGACGGATAAGGTCGGCGGTGAACTCTGCAATATGCACCATCTTCGTGGAAGCGGCATTTTCAAACACGGTGCCCGTGATTGGGGACTTTGGCGTTATCATATGCGCAGGTGTGGGGCCGTTGTAGGTGTCCATATATTGGTTGATGACACGCCACATGTGACCGCACTCGCCGCCCAAGATCCACTTACAGCCAAGGCGCTCGGCTTCGGCGTACATTTTGGCATTGATTTTCTTTGCCATATCAAATGTCGTGAAGGAGCCAAAGTTGCCGCCTTCAGAGGCATATGTCGACATGGTATAATCAAGACCAAGCTCGTGGAAGAGCAGAAGGTAGCCCATCATAGTATAGATGCCGGGGTCGGCAAAGGCGTCACCGGATGGGGTAATAAAGAGGATTTCGTGCCCTTTTTCGTTCAAGGGGACATTTGGACGGATGCCTGTGATATCTTCACAGTCGTCTGCCAAAAATTCCAAGATTTCCTTGAAGGCGTGAGGCTGGATGCCAAGGTGGTTACCTGTGCGATTACAATTACTCACAGGGTCCATAATCCAGTGGATGCCAAGGCCAACTTCATGGAGCAGTTCACGTACTATGGCGGTGATTTCTGCGGTGTCGATACCATAGGGGCAATAAAGCGAACAGCGGCGGCATTCTGTACATTGGTAGGAATAGTAGAACAATTCCTTTACAACTTCAGTATTCCATTTACGTGCGCCTACTTGGGAACCGAGGATCTTGCCAAGCATGGTGTGGTCGCGGCGATAGAGGGAGCGTAAAAGCTCTGCGCGCAACACGGGCATATTCTTGGGATCGTTGGTGCCAAGGAAGAAGTGACACTTGTCGGCACAAGCGCCGCAGCGAACGCAGGTGTCCATAAAGACTTTCAGCGAACGGTGTTTTTCAAGGCGCTCTTCGAAGGCGTCACACAGTATTTGCTCCCAATTTTCTGGGAGGTTCCAATCATCTGCTGCGGGGTCCCACGTATGGGGAT
>CAYJHT010000463.1:0-1909 GCA_964369615.1 uncultured Desulfovibrionaceae bacterium | reverse complement strand
AACTTTTTTTTTCCAAAAAAAGTTTCCCCCCACAAGCCTTTCAGAGAAAACAAAATAAACTTTTAGAAAAAACAAACTACTAACACGCAGCCCTATGATTAAGAGGACCGTGTCCGCGGCCGGGTGCATAACTTTTGCGCATGGTGAGATTGACAAACTCTTGTGCTTTTGTGATAGCTGTCCGTAAGGGGAGCTTATGGCCGAGGTGTGTGGCTATGGCGGCGGAAAGTGTACAGCCTGTGCCGTGATTGTTTGGGCTGTCAACGTGAGCTTGTTGCAAGGCGACAGGTGTTTCGTTGGGTAGGCAAAGCCAATCTGTCACTAAAATCCGACTTTCAAAATGTCCACCTTTAATGAGTACGGCTTGTGCGCCCATATCTAAAAGAGCTGCACCAGCTTCTGCCACATCGTCCACAGTTTCGATGCTCTTGCCTGTGAGAAATTCTGCTTCGGGGCGGTTTGGTGTGAGCAGGGTGGCTAGGGGTAGGATGTGTTTTTTTAATGCTGTGATAGCACCATCTTGTAAAAGCTTATGTCCGCTTTGGCTTATGCATACAGGGTCGATAACCAAGGGGAAGGTTTGCGCTGCAAGTACAGGTGTCAGGGTTTCTATAATACTTTCGGAAAAGAGCATGCCTGTTTTTGCGGCAGCAACGGGGAAGCCTTCCAGCACAGCCGAGAGTTGCTCTAAGAGGAAATGCGTATCCGGTGCATGGACGGCACGGACACCTTCGCCATTTTGTGCGGTTAATGCAGTAATAACGCTCATACCATAACCGTGTAAAGCCATGATAGTTTTTAAATCTGCTTGAATCCCTGCACCACCACCGGAGTCTGAGCCTGCAATCGTCAAAATATTAGGAGTGTTTAGCACTTTAAATCCTTTTTTTGAAATTTTTTTTGCTTTTAAAACCTACTTGGGGGCTTTTGGGCGCTAGAAAAAGTTTCCTTCCCTTCACAAGCCTTTCAGAAAAAACACACGACTAGAGTTTCGGGGGAGTATTTTGTGCATATTTTTCGTGATGGACACGAGAAAAATCAAAAACATCTTCATTGTAGGGAGCAGGGTGTTCGGCTTTGTGTCCCATGGCAAGAATACACAAAGGACGCATGTGTTCAGGAAAATTAAAGCGTTCACGTAAAAATTCTACAGAGCTTTGTTCTACATGGTTGAATCGTTTGTCTATTTGAATCCATGTGGAGCCAAGCCCGAGTGCAGATACCTCGAGTTGCATGAATATGGCAGCGAGGGAGGTTTCTTCAATCCATGTATCGGCTTTTTGGCTGTCACCAAGTATGATGATTGCTAGTGTAGCTGTTTTTAGTGGGTGGGTGCTATGTTTTTTGACGTTCACGAGGCTGCGGATAGTGGCTTTGTCTTCAATGACTATGTATTCAATAGTTTTGCGTCCCATGCCTGTAGGAGCTAGCATGCCTGCTTTGAGGATGCGTGTAAGGCTCTCGTCGCTAATTTTTTCATCAGTGAAGAGGCGAACAGAGCGGCGATAAGCAAATCTTTTCAGCATTGTACTTCCTTTATGTAAAAATTTTTTAAGCTTGTGGGGAGAGTTCGTTGTTTTCATTGAGCCGTTTTTTGAGTTGGCGGCAAGTGCGCGTAGGCGGTATGGAGGTTTTTTGTTTGGGATTGCAACCTCATGTACCTATCCGCCTCGACGGCGTTTATCACAAAAAGCGAAAGTGCGCTATATTTTTTTTATGAAAAGTTTTCATAAATTCACCTCGCTTTAAGTGTGCGGAAATTCTTTCTCATATTTATCATTAAAAAGCGCCAACTGCCTAGTGCCTTGTCAAATCTAAAAACTGTTTTTTATTTTTCTTTTTTGCGGGGGGAGAGAAACTTTTGCTAGCGCCAAAAAGTTTCCCTCCCCCCGCGCCATCTCTGCTCTCT
>CAYJHT010000462.1:0-1913 GCA_964369615.1 uncultured Desulfovibrionaceae bacterium | reverse complement strand
AAAACAAAAAGAACTACAACAAAAATAAAAATAAAAATAAAAATAAAAATAAAAATAAAAACAAAACTTTAGAAAAACGCATTCACTGTCAAGAATACTTTAGTATTAGAGTCCCATGCGTTCGCGTACTGAGAGCATGGTGGCTTCTGCTACAGCGCATGCTTTTTCATTTCCGGCTTGAATGACATCGAGGACGAGATCAGGATTGTTATCTAGAAAAGTTCTGCGTGAGTGTAGTGGTTCCAAGACGGCGCGTAGGTTTTCAAAGAACATTTTTTTACAGTCTACACATCCGAGGCTTGCGCCGCGGCAGCCTTCGCGTATTTCTGCTTTTTGTTCTTCAGTTGCAAGCAGGTCATGATAGGGGAAGAGGTTACAGATATCTGGATTACCTGCATCGCTTTTACGTAATCTTGCGGGGTCGGTGAACATTTTGTGCATAATTTTTTCACGGACGCTTTCGATATTTTCCCGTAAAAATATGCTATTATTATAGCTTTTAGACATTTTACGTCCATCAAGTCCCGGACATTTTGCAGCTGGTGTGAGTCGTGCTTCAATTTCTGGGAAGGTTTCTCCGTACAAATGGTTGAAGCGTCGTGCGATTTCTCGTGTCATTTCAAGGTGAGGCAGTTGGTCTTGTCCGACGGGTACAAATTTTGGGAGGTACATAAGTATATCTGCGGACATAAGGAGTGGATAGCACAAAAAGCCGGCATTACTTAAATCTTTATGTGTGACTTCTTGTTGTTGTTCTTTGTATGTGGGGCAGCGTTCAAGCCACGACACGGGTGTCATCATTGAGAAGAGCAAGGAGAGTTCTGCGTGTGATTTTACAGCTGATTGGCGAAAGATGATGCATTTTTGTGGGTCAAGTCCGCTTGCAAGCCAGTCTTTTACCATTTCCAGTGAGTTTTGGCTAATGGCTGAGGGGTCTGCAAAGTCAGTTGTAAGTGCGTGCCAATCAGCTACAAAGAAGTACGCTTCTGACTCTTCTTGGAGAGCAACCCAATTTTTTAAGACACCGAAAAAGTGTCCAAGATGTAAAGGCCCTGTGGGGCGCATCCCGGAAAGTGTGCGTACGCGTTGTGTATCGTCCATTACTGTCTCCCATTATCTACACATATTTATTGGATGCCAAATAAGGCAAGAAAAAAGTCGTGTGTACTATATACTACAGGCCCAATAATATAACCGAAGGCTCCTGTGACGAGTAAAAGAATAATAATCAGAAAGCCATATTTTCCAGCACTTAGGTATCGCCACGCCCATTGTGGGGGAAGGAAATAAGCAAGTACCTTACTTCCGTCCAGAGGTGGTACAGGAAGCAAGTTGAGCCAACACAGGCCACAATTAATCATAATTCCCGCCTGACACATGAGTACAAAAAAGATATATGTGGCATTATTTCCCCATACATCAGGAGGTAAGACTGTGATAATCGCGCGTAATAAGAAGGCGAATATACAGGCTAGAGCTAGGTTTGTCATGGGGCCTGCTAAGGATACGAGCATCATATCCTTACTTGGATTACGAAAATTGCGTGGATCCACAGGTACAGGTCGTGCCCAACCGAACACGAAGACCCCACTAAGGCTCGTCATCACAAAGACGAGAAGGCCCATAGGGTCTATGTGTGGTAAAGGGTTAAGGGTAATGCGCCCCATGAGCTTTGCCGTAGGGTCTCCACGTCTGTTTGCAACCCATCCATGCGCCACTTCATGCAGAATAATGCCTAGGAGCGCGGGGATAGCAGCAACAGCAAAACGCTTAAAATAAATTGCTATATCTGCATCTAACATGAGAAGGGTTTTTAGCACAAAGTCTCATAGATGACAAGGTAAATTTACGCATTCTTTTAGAGTCCCTGCGGCATTCTCATTTGGTGTTTTTATTTTTTTTGCGGGGGGGGG
>CAYJHT010000461.1:0-1947 GCA_964369615.1 uncultured Desulfovibrionaceae bacterium | reverse complement strand
ACAGGCGCGACGTATAAGGCAAACCCACATGCACAACACTTGCGGGATAGGGCAATTCAATGCGACCCTCCCTCACCACACAGCCCTCTACGGGACTTCCGTCCGCAAGCACAGACACAGCACAGCCCTCAAGCCATGCGATGCCATAGACACTCGTCACCGGCGTGCCCATATAGGTGCCGCCGCAATCCACAAAGAAGGCTTGATCAATGCCGCCCATCGCAAGCCCGTCTCCTTCAAGCCATCGCGGCGCCAGCTTTTCAAGAAAATATGACTCGCGTCCCTCAATTGTTCGCTGCACCACCATATAGACGCCGTCGCTGTCACCGTCGGACAAACTTACCACTGAGCGCACCTTGCCTTGTGTTTCGTGCCGACTCCAGCCCCATATGTCATGTTCCTTCATATAGGTAAGCGCTAAAAGTACGCCATCGTCGCGCACAATCCAGATAGTAGAAAAAGGTGTTTGCTGATACGCCCATTGACGCAAAGAATGCCCGTCAAATAAGTGCGGCGCCATAATTGACAAATCATTGCCGGCATAACCGTCCTTCTCAAGGCTATAAAATAAATCTCGAACACGCGCCCCGTGACGCTGCACGTGCAAGATGGAATTTCCTATGATGATTGGAAAAAGATTTGCGCTCCCCCAATAACTTTGCGCAGTAATGCTCACATTACTAGAAGTTATGGCTTGCCCATTGCCGCTCGCTTTGTACTCACTGCCGCTGGTACCAATAAGCAAATCACCAAAGCTTGCAAGCCATGTGACCGCGTCAATATTGCCGGAAGCAATGAGATATTCCACAGGGTCGTCATCTTGAAGCGGCCTTGACTTGCGGAAATTCTCAAAATCTCCAATCCGCGACATATAAAATGCCTGCGGACTCTTTGGCGTTGCCGCAAGCACCATGCGCTGCTGGTGAAAGGACACGACGCCGGGATTATTCCCGTCTTCAAATGGATCCCAATCTTCCTTTGGCGTATCGGAAATATCCGCTTCGTAATTGTTATCAATAAAATTCGTTCCAGTGCTTATGCCAATAAAGCCGAAATAGCCCGCCTCTTCGCGATACACATTGTATTCCACGGCGCCGGAGACAGTGCTCCATGTGATAGTCACCTTATCCCCCACGACCCAGTCGGACGGATGTTTTCCCTCATCCTCATTCCCCGCAAGAGAAGGCAAGGACTGATTGCCATACTCATCCACCGCAACAACTTTATAGCGCAAGGAATAGTCCAAAGTCGGAGGGTCTGTTTCTTCTTGTCCCGTCACATTGCCGTCATCGTCCGTGACGTCCTCATAGTCCGGCACATAGGAAAAGTTTACAGCGGGAGCGGCCGGCGCCGGCAAGGATGTATTCAATTCTACTTGTTCAATATTCCACGTAAAATGTGGGGCACTGCCAGTGCGCACAAGTTTATGCAAGGGATAGTTGACATGGGCAAAATACACAAGATCACCCACTTGTGCGAAGGAAATATGCGCCAAATGCTCCGCGCTCCACGGTGCCACAAGAGCGTCTGAAAAAATACCGCCGCCATTAGCGATACGCAATGTCTTATGCGTCAAAACAAGGACAAAGTTCTGCCCCTGCTCAGCATTAAAGGAAAAAGGCAAAAGTATGGCATCACTGCCAATATCATCAATATAGAAAGTGCCCGGCCTGCGCTCCACATTCCCATGCACAGTAGGCAAGAAGTTTTCCATGCAGTGCAAAGAATTTTTATAACGCGCAAGATCGTAACGCGCCGACAGCGTCGACGACACCTCACCGCCCGTAAAATTATTCATAGCTATACGCATAATGCCTCCTCTGATTGATAAAAAAAGGGGTTTGAGGAAAACTTTTTTCTTGGGGAAAACTTTTTTATTTTTTAAGTTTTTTAAGTTTTCCCCCAAACCCCCTTTCAAAAAAACCATCTGTTTAACTAGGTAGTTGG
>CAYJHT010000460.1:0-1955 GCA_964369615.1 uncultured Desulfovibrionaceae bacterium | reverse complement strand
AAGTTTCCCCCCAAGTGTCTTTCAAAAAAATCTTTTAGACTTTACAGGGCACTAGTCGTGTATTGCGGCAAGCTTGAGGATATATTGAAAGGCGTGCGGCGTGACTTCTTGGACGGAGAGTCTGCTGCCTTTTTTCATAAGTTCCATGTGTGCGAGTTCTGGTTCATTTTTGAGGATGCTTCGTGGCAGTGGTGTTTTGAAGCTTTGTATGAGGCGTACATCGACCATATCCCAGAGGGGGCGTTCGGGTGTGGATTTTGCATCAAAGTGACCGTTTTGCATATCCCACGCGGTGTGGTCGGGGTAGGCTTCTTTGACTATTTCTACGATTCCTGTAATTTCTGTTTTCTTTCCACTGTGATAGAAGAGTCCTTTGTCGCCGCACTTCATAGCGCGCATGAAATTTCGGGCTTGGTAGTTGCGTACGCCGTCCCATGCGGTTGTTTGTTCTGGTGCATTTTTGAGGTCTTCCCATGAAAAGCAGTGAGGTTCTGATTTAAAGAGCCAATAGTTCATGATTTCTCTCCTTATTTCCTGTAGTATTTATGCACGTATTTTGTGTATTATTGTGTATATTTTTCGAGCCAATCTTTTGCGAGTTTTTGGAGTATTGCGTCATTGTGTTCTAGGGCGTTTGCATGGATCTGTTCTGCTTTTTGTTTGTTTTCTTGGTGCTTTTGTTCGTGTTCTGATATGGTGTTTAAAGTATTTTTGGCATTTTCTATATGTTGTGTGTTTTTTGCAGTGGTGCTTGTTTTTAAGAAAATTTGCCAATGTGCTTTTGTGGGTGCGAGTGTAAGGAGGCGTGTGAGTGTTTTGAGGGAGTTATCCCACTGGGCATGTTGTGCGTAGTGTGTGGAGAGTAAGATATATCCTGTAAACCACAGTGGTTCTGCTTCAAGGCGGCGTTGACATTTTTCTTCATGAAATTCTTTTTGGAAGTAGTTTGTCAGTGCGGCTTCTTTTTGTGCGGACATGTTTGCCATGAGTCGTAAGATGGAGTCTAGGGTTGGTGTGAGACCATCTTTTGTAAGAATTTTATGCATATCTGGGGAGAGGTGTTGTGCGCAGCGTTCTGTGAGTATGCGGGCATTGTGTGGGTCATGATCAAAGCGTCCGGGGCTTTGGCTTGCGAGGTGATAGACGACACTTGAGTGAACGCACAGAAGTGAGAGCTTTTTTTTGCGTACTTGAACGCAGAGGTCGATATCTTCGAAGCCGTTTTTATACGCTTCATGAAAGCCGCCACAGTCGTGAAAGAGGGGAGTCGGGATGAGAAAGGCAGCGCCTGTGAGTGCTTGAAGTGTTCGATTCTTTTTGATGAGTGGGTGCGTTGCCGGATAAAATTCATAAAGGTGTCGTGGTGCGAGTGTTGGTGTGAAGGTGATGCCGCAGTGTTGCAGGGTATTGTCGGGATAGAGTAGGAGTGGCGCTGTCATTCCGATGTGTTGTGAGTGTGTGAGCGTGTGTACGAGTGGTTGTAGGAAGCCTTTTGTGACGATGGTGTCGTTGTTGAGGAAAAGGAGGAGGGGGTGAGTTGCGGCGGCGGCGCCTGTATTGCAGCCTTTTGCAAAGCCCATATTTTCTGCAAGGCGTACTTCTTTACCGTTTTCGCCAAAAAGGCGTGCAAGCGTTGGCGCGAGTGCTTCTTTTGTTGCGTCGGTAGAGCCATTATTGACAACGATAATTTCGACGTTTGCGTGTAGATTGTCGGCTGACAGTGCGCGGGCAATGCTTTCGAGGCATTGGTGAGTAAGGTTCCAGAGGTTCCATGCGGGAATGATGATGCTTACGGGTGTCATGCGTACTCCGATGGCTGCATTATTTTTTTGTGTGGGATGTTTTTTGATTGTCAAAAAGTTTCTTTTCTTTTTGTATGAGAACGTGTTGTCTGGTAGTTAAAAAAATAAAATACATTTATATGTTATATTGGTGTGTTACTTGAATTTCCCATT
>CAYJHT010000459.1:0-1966 GCA_964369615.1 uncultured Desulfovibrionaceae bacterium | reverse complement strand
CAAATTATTGCGGACAACAAGACCCGTTTGGAAAATATAAAAAATGTCTCTGGGCTTGAAGGGATTGCGCATATTCTCGACATTCTAGCCGCAGAAATTACTGCAAAAAATCAAGATGGATTGGAGACTTTTCACAGAGTACAAGACTCCATGCCGAAATCCCTATCCACAGAGGCACAAGAGAGCCACATACAATATATCACACATGGCTATATTTGTGAGTATACACACCTCACCATCGCTCTTGAAAATATCCAAAAGCTCTCATTCAGAGCAATGGACATAATCAGTGCAGGAACGGTGAAATGAGCTTGTGACTTTGTGAAGTATCTGCGTGATGTCTGTTGACATAAGATAAACAGGCATCGCGCAGACTATTTTTTTATGGTCGACCCTTTTTCTAAACTATTTTCAATCCTATTTGCTACATCCACGAGAGATTTTTGACTCAAATGCGCATACCGCATAGTGATTTTAGGATTATGGTGGCCTAATATCTTTTGTACTTCATACAGGGACGAACCAGAGGTCACAAGCAAGCTTGCAAACGAGTGACGTAAATCATGGATGCGCACATCGGGTATATGGAGCTTTCTTCGTATCTTATCCCATATAAAAAAGAGTGAACTGATATGTTTTTCACCTGATTTATTGGGAAAAATCCATGGACTACGTTTGTTTTTGGCAAGTTTTTCTATAATTCGACATGCTTCATCGGATAAAGGGATATGGTGTGCTTTACCAGACTTTGCAAGTGGGACGGTCAAAATACGTTCTGACATATGTAAATATTCCCAACGTGCTGTAAGGATTTCACTTTTACGCGCGCCTGTGCAAATAAGGAGTTGTAGTGCCAATGCCTTCTCATTGTTCCCCATACTCCGCAATTCATTAATAACTAACTGCATTTCCTGCGTGTTTAAGTAGCGCACACGATAAGGGCTTTCGGGTAATGCCTTCACGCTCTTACATGGGTTATGGGCTGTGGCCAAGAGTCCCCACTGTACGGCTGATGAAAAGAGAGTTTTTAGAACTGAAAGTATTCTATTGCATGAGGTTGCCTGCAAGCCTTGTGCGCATAATGTATTTTGCCAATTGACGATGTCGGCAGATTGGATGCCGTGCATAAGGCAGGTGCCAAATGTAGGAAGTATGTGTTTCTCAATAACTGTCTTGTCTAGGTACCAACTACGCTTTTTTACTTGAATATGAGGAAGGTATTTTTCAAATATAAAACGCTCAACTGTCAGGCTTGTCATGGCTGTAATCATTTCTTTATGTGGGTCGCTTCCATCTTGTACGATGGAGCGAATACGATATGCGTATTCGCGGGCAGACACTGCCCCCATGTTGTAGGTACTTCCAATACGAAAATAACGCATTTTTCCCTGTCCATAGCGATAACGAAAATACCATGTCCCCATACCCGACGGCCTGTATTCCAAGAAAAAGCCTGTTAACTCTTTATCTGCATACTGGATTGTTTTTTGAGGAACAGTTTTCAAAATAGAGTTCAAAAAATCTTGTGACAAATAACACTGTGGCATAGTAATCTCCAGTTGAATGTTTTTAGTGTTCCCTAAAGTGTTTCTTGTATGCAATGCCTCATTGAAACATGCGCACGTTTCCAATTTTCTTCATATCGCTTTACGCCATGTACAGTGAGCGCCTTTGTGGCACTGCGTGATGAAGCGGACTGTGAGTGCCAAAGGCGGTAAAAAAAAGCACAGAGGCGCGGAGGTACATATTCTTCTGTCTTTTTTGTCCCGCTGCGCCGCCATTATAACAGTCGCATTTCACATCGCGTACTCGCCAACGTTGCTCTTCACGACGTCTCGCGTGGTGCGTATTAGTACGACGCACCTTCGGACTGTGCCCACTGTACATGACACACCCGCCCACTCCTTATTGCAACGCCGCTATGTTTTTCCGATGCCATCAATGGTGCTATGGATGAGAGCGAACA
>CAYJHT010000458.1:0-1968 GCA_964369615.1 uncultured Desulfovibrionaceae bacterium | reverse complement strand
ATACTTCACTGGTTGACGCGCGAACACGATTTACACGCATCGGGGCGTGCTCCCTACCGCCTGCTTGAATATGTGGAAACCTATACAATGCTATGCGCAGAGTATGCAAGTTTTATCGGTGAAATGTTACTTCCCACCTATGAAAATGAGGGAAATTTTGCAGATTTCAAAAAATCGCCAATTACAATGCTGCTTAGTAAAACAGAGCTGAGAAAAATGTCTTGTCAACTTTGTTTAGTAGCTCAAAACAGTGTGTATTTTGTATTTACATTGGCTGTGTTTGTGCTTGACATACAGCCCCTTGCTTTAGCGTCTCACGAAAAAACCACACCGAAACAACACTGTAGTAACAGTTATTTGCTACGGTGTGAAAGTCGGAAAAGCACATTTCGCACGAAAAAGGAATAGAGAAATAGGCAAAGCTGGATTTACAGCTTAAACACCAACCCATATTATACTTTTGGAGGCAAGTATGTTTAAAAAGATGTTTGCGTTATTTAAGAGGAAAAATGAAAGGGCATTTGTAAAGCCAGAATTGCAAATAGTTGGAAACTCTCTGACGATGGAACAGGAAACGATACAAATCTCAAACATATCAAGAATTTGGATAGGAAGAGTTGAAAAGTCCCTACTGGTCACTTTGATAGGCTTTTTGACACTTACAATGCTTATTGGCTTTTACATACTCTACAGGCAGCTTTTCCGTAATAAAAAAACACTTAACATAGAGCTCAACTCTGGTGTGTTTTATACGCTTTCCGCAAGTTCTGATGCATTTTATGAAGATGCATTTAAAGAACTAACGTCATTACTATCAAATGAGGAGAGTAAAAGAATGGTGAATATCAGCTTTGGTAACGGAACGATTGTCAATGGTACACTTGGAGTAGGCAATGACGTCTCTATCGCGTCTGGCAAAAAAAGTAGAATAATAACGAAACCTTCTACTTATAATGAGACGAACTATTCCTTTGCAGGAGAACAGCACTGCTTTACTTTTAAAAACAACACATATGATTATGCATCACTGGAGCAAGAACTTCAAGTTTTGTACAATAAATATAGTGCAGCAGGAAATGCAGGAGAGATGCAGATTGTAGAAGATTCTATGCAAGCCATAAAAAATAGAGACCACACAACACTTATCGCCACATTATTACGTTTAGGCAAGTCAGGGCTACAGTACGCGAGAGATTTATCGTTGCCTATCATTGCAAATATTTTAACTTAGTATTACAGTTGTATTTTCGTAGCTGTAGTATTTTTTTTATGGACTGCCACGTCGCTTCGCTCATCCTAATGACAGGTTTTTTATTTTAAAATCGACATATTGCAATAAATCTGTCATCGCGCTTGAGGCGTGGCGATCCATATGGGACGCTTCAGAGCGCAAAATACCACTGCAGCACTAAAGCACCTCCACCTTTATTTCGCACATGCACACCACGAGTTCCGAAAGCACCACCTCTTTGCTCCACACACAACGACCATTTCCTTGCCAACAAGTGACCACTTACCTCCACACTTGCATCCCACTTGCTGACAAGTCAGTGCCACGTTACTGACACCATGCGTCCCGTTTGCTGACAAAATGCCGCACAAAAAATTTCCCGATACGACCACTGAGTTTCCCAGATGCTGACAGCGAGCTTCACAAATGCAGTCACCGTAATTTCAAAATGCCGCCCTCGACCTTGCCCTTTCGCCAGCCAGAAAATCACGCTTTGCTGTGCAGAAAATGCGCACAAGAAAAGACAAGACACACCCCGCCCTCCCCTCATTATGCGTCGTGTCGCCATGCAGACTTTGCACAGACAGTGCGCTTTTTTTGCGCGTCCGATGCAGTGTTTTTTCGCCTTTTAGCAAAATTTTATTGCGCACTTTGCGGAATTTTTTATAGCGTCTTTTTTACGCCGATTTTGAGGGCATTGTCGTGGCAAGATGGGGGTTGTGTTACACATCAGACCC
>CAYJHT010000457.1:0-1975 GCA_964369615.1 uncultured Desulfovibrionaceae bacterium | reverse complement strand
ATCTGTTTAGCTAGACAATCGGCGCTCTCGAATGGAAGAATGAAAATGCTCTTTTCTATTTTTTACAAAAAACTCTGTTTTGAACCTTAGAATTTATTTAGAAATAACTCATAGGGGGGAACCCTTTTTAGGGAAAAATGCTTCCCCCACCACACGTCTTTCAGAAAGAACAAAAATACATTTTCAGATAAAATAAAGGCGAGTCAGCTCAACCTTCAAAAAAACCATCTGTTTAGCTAGACAATCGGCGCTCTCGAATGGAAGAATGAAAATGCTCTTTTCTATTTTTTACAAAAAACTCTGTTTTGAACCTTAGAATTTATTTAGAAATAACTCATAGGGGGGAACCCTTTTTAGGGAAAAATGCTTCCCCCACCACACGTCTTTCAGAAAGAACAAAAATACATTTTCAGATAAAATAAAGGCGAGTCAACTCAATTTTTTTCTTGATTTAGGGATGTCTGCTTGCTTGCAGGGTGAGCAGATTTAGCTTTTTGAAAAAAATCGAAGCGTGTGTTTCTGTTTTGCGCGCGCTTTTCGCACGCGCAGGATTTGCATGCGCCAGCGCACTTGCATTCATGACTTTTCATAAAGAGGATTCGATTACCCTGCATCCCTAATTTTTCACCCTCTTTCCCTTTAAAATAAATATTTTGGGCAGGGACATGTGCGTAGCAAGTACGAAACTTTTCGCGTGATTCGTCATTCATGGGTTGTAACTCTCTGACGTCTAAGAAAATACGTGCGCCTTCTTTGTGAGCATCATTGATGACATTGCGAAAGGAGAACATATCATTGCCTGAAAAGCCTCCTTCAAGGGTAATGTGAACACCTGTAATGCTTTTACGCACAGACATTTGAAATTCTTTGTGCATTTTTTGCTCCTTTTCTTGTAGGATGCTCCTATATGCGCCGTGTAACGCCATAACAAAGTCGTTACACGGCCACTTCTATGATAACTCTACTCCATTCGTGCGAGAACTGTTTTTACAAAATCATCGATGGCATCCTTTTCGCCTTGTGGCTCGCCGTCGATTTTGAGTGTATCTAAGACCTCAGCGCCAAGACTGTTAAGCTTTTCTTCGATAGCATCTACAGCACCGCAGAAATATTCGTAGCTGCTATCGCCGCAGCCAAAGACGGCTGTTTTTTTGCCACCGGCATTGATGGCGTCAAACTCTTCAAAAAGGGGAATAAAGTCGTCTTGCAATTCGATCTCGTCTTCGCCCCATGTCGAGCAACCGAACAAAATCAGTGTGTAGGGATCACAAAGACCAGCGGCGCTTACACTATCCACGTTTGCGTTTTTAACTGTGTAGCCTGCTTCTGCGAGTTTTTTTTCAATATGAGATGCGACATACTCGGTATTGCCTGTAGTGGAGCCAAAAACAATTAAGGCCTCTTTCATGAAAATCTCCTTAAATGGATGTAGAAGTTGTTGGTTGGATAATGATAATCAAGTTCAAAAAAATAGCAAGTGTTTTTTACACTTTTTTTGAAAAGAAAAATTTTATTGTGATTTCAATGTTTTTTATGAATCAAAAAAGAAAATTGACTGAAAATAGATTGAGAATACATTTCAAATACACAAGAGTCTTGAGCTTAGTGAAGCTTAGCTACCCTCCCCTAGCCATATGCTTTGTGAGTTGTTTCTTGCTTTGCACTTGCATTCAAGAGAGGAGGGGGGGGAATACTTGGAAGGCAGGAATGATGGGATACTGACAATCGGTGGCGCGTCTCTGACTTTACACCTTTCGGGCAAAATCATTCGACGGGTATTTTGGGATACTCAATAGTTGCACTTTCAACGTGAATATCAGAGTCAAAACAGCATCTTTTGTAAAAAATACAAAAGGCCTTTTCACTCTTCCATTCGAGAGCGCCGATTGTCTCGCTAAACAGATATTTTTTTTGAAGGGGGGAATGATGGGATACTGACAATCGGTGGCGCGTCTCTGACTTTACACCTTTCGGG
>CAYJHT010000456.1:0-1990 GCA_964369615.1 uncultured Desulfovibrionaceae bacterium | reverse complement strand
AAAAAACAGCTACATGGCTGCATCCATTGTCATAGAACCTATTGTATACAGCACACCCAAAGACAAGCCAACGATAGTAAGAAGTAAAAGTAAAATTGGGAAAATTATACTCGTTCCGCCTGCTTTTCTTAAAAAAGCGTGCTTGCCTGTCTCGTTGCCCAAAAATTCTGCTTGTCCCTGTCTGTAGAGCTTCAAACACTTACTCAAGTAAGCGCCATTTCCGTACAAGGCTATACCAATCCACAGAGCAAGCCCAACCAATGAAAGCACAAAATTAAGGCTTGGTAAGATAAACACAGCAATATAGCAGGCAAGACGCAGAATAAAGATAAGCCAAAAGAGGCTAAACATTTTTCGATACAAAAGCCAATAATCCTGCAAGAAGAAGGCAGCCCAATTCCATGACATAGATGTCATAGGGGTAATATCCTCACCCTTTTCAATCATATTTGCCCATTTTGATTTAAACTTATCTTGATTCTTTACTAAAACACTGTCAATTTCAGAGGAGTTCAAAAAAGTACTCACCTCAGCTGCTGTCACTTTCAACATCACATTCTCCTTTTCTATGAATATGCGTGCAAGCTGTACGCCATCACGCACTGCGTCGTTTTTAGCCAAGAATCAAAGCGCTTGCAAGACATTTTCTGTCACGGCATGTTCATTTGTTGTGTAAAGTCCTATTTATACAAACTTTTCTATCTGCTTTTCTTGTGAGATACTCACCCTTACACAGGAGGAGCTCCACGAGCATGAAAGAGGAAATATATTGGCAGTGTATCTGTCTAGTTCCTTGTAAAGTCTTCCCCAAAGCCCTTTCAAAAAACTTTTAGATTTTACAAGTTCTAGCTGGACGTTATGGAAAAGAGAAAGGCCGCAATCGCTGTGTTTTTAAGCGATTACGGCCTATAAAATTCTTTTTTTGAATGCTCATGTGGCGGAGAGGGGGGGATTGATATTAAACTAATAACACACTGATATAAAATATTTTATATGGTTAGTTTTTTATCAATACCCCCGTAAATACCCCCATTTTTTGAGGATGATAAAATATTTTATTGGACGTTGCTGGAAATCTTTTTTCGAGAAGATTGTTATAATACTCTTTCGGGATTAAAACACATCCTACATCCACAATCTGCACTTTATTTTTTAGTGGATGCGCATATGTTATTCGGCAGCTCATATTGAGGGCAAAAAAGCTATTTTTTATCCGTTTGCCACTGGAAAAAACGTTGTTGTGTGTTATGTATAGGTCATGCTACACCATAATATTATCTCAATCGGCAAAATTCGTCAGGCTTTTAACTTGAATGCCTCAGAAGCAGATGAAATTATTAAAACTCTGCGGTCTTCTGTTGCACCATATGTCATTTGGCATAAAGCTTACGAGTTGTATTGGGAAAAACTTGTGCTTTGCACGGCTCAAAAGCATAACATCTCTGCCCCTGTCTTCCCGCAGACACGCCATCAGAATTTCACCGTTTTAGAAGTTGGGAGTAATATTTTTTCGTTTTTCAGTAAAATACTTCCATTGGCAGAAAAAACTGCCATTCAGGATGGGATTCAATACGTCTTTGAGCAATCATATGACATTATACCGGATAGAGCGTTTTGGTGGATAGAGCAATTTCAAGACAGTATGCCCTTTATCGCAAAATTGGACGATGAGTCCTATGTAGAACAAGTCGCCATCAATAATCGTACATTTTCTGCTAAAACACATCGTGGCTTCTTAGAAGCGGTATTTCAGGATACTTTTGCTATCAATAAACGGGCGGCAGTGCAATCTCTTGTATCTTGTGGCTACCCTTTTGTGCAAGAGGTCAAGGGGCTGTCCCGTGCATTTTTTGAGAGTTGCGTCCAACAGTACTTTACGCCACCGACTGCGCCTGTCGAGGCTGTATTCCAAGAGGACAGCAATGCCCTGAACCCCGATGGGGCGGCGTCCGCTCTGCGTGTGCCGCGCCACCTGTGGGAAGGTAAAAGC
>CAYJHT010000455.1:0-2005 GCA_964369615.1 uncultured Desulfovibrionaceae bacterium | reverse complement strand
GCGGCGTCACGAGCATGCCGTCCATACGGTTCACAAGGAAGACGCGGTCAGGATTATGCGCCACACGCTTCACTTGTTCCTTCATTTGTCCCATGTTCATTTCCACAACAAAAATATTCTTAGCATTCTTTGTCTTTTCGCGCACCATGGCACCGGGGAAGGGCCAAAGGGTTTGCAATTCAAGAAGGCCTATGCGATCGCCCTTTTTGCGGCGTGATTCCACAAGTTCGCGTGAACTGCGTGCAGAAGAACCATAAGAAACGATGATGTGTTCGGCGTCTTCAAGGTGGTATTCCTTCCAGCGTGCCAACACATGCGCACGATTTTCGATTTTATCCACAAGGTGATATATTTGCTGTGTGACATGGTCGGGATGCTCTGTGGGGAAGCCGAAAATATCGTGGAACAGACCGGTAACATGGTAGCGGTGAATACCGCCAAGGTCAGAGATTGGAAGGCGCCCATCTTCACGGGGCAAGTAAGGGTGATAGTTCCAGCCTTTTTTCACATCTGTGCGCAGACGCTCGACAACTTCCATTTCACCCGGTGCGGGTATGACAAGCTTTTCGCGCATATGTCCAACAACTTCATCAAGCAACAAGATGACAGGGGTACGGAATGTTTCTGCGATATTAAAGGCTTCCACGGTCATGGTGAAAACGTCTTGGATTGAGGAGGCTGTAAACACAACGATGCTGTGATCGCCGTGCGTGCCCCAGCGTGCTTGGTTAACGTCGCCTTGTGATACCTTTGTAGGTAAGCCAGTAGATGGGCCTGCACGTTGGACGTTCACAATAACGCAAGGAATTTCCGCCATACAGGCGTAGCCTATGGCTTCTTGTTTGAGTGAAAAACCAGGGCCGCTTGTGGCGGTCATAGATTTTGCGCCTGCAAGTGATGCGCCGCACACAGCACACATAGAAGCGATTTCGTCTTCCATTTGCATGAATGCGCCGCCAATTTTAGGCAGGTCAACAGCGAAGAGTTCGGCGATTTCTGTGGATGGGGTGATGGGGTAACCTGCAAAGAATGTCAGGCCGGCGTACAGCGCCCCTTCCACACAGGCGGCGTTACCTTGTACAAAGCGTACATTGTCTTCACTCATGAGACCACCTCTTCCTTATTAGTCACTTTTGCAGCGGCCGCTTTTGCCCTTTGCGGCTTTTGGCTTTTGTCCACATCGATGGCAAGGTCAGGACAGTAGAGTTCACACATGCCACAGACGATACACTTTTCGGCGTCATGCACGGCTTTATCCTTAACGAGACTTAATGCCCCCTTGGGACAAAAGGCTACGCATACGCCGCACCCTTTACACCATGACGCAGTAATGTTTACTGCTCCCATACGTTTTCTCCAGTATTTAGGCGCCCCACAACTCATTTTTTGAGACGCATTTAGAAGAAGGTGAAACAACCAAAATTGTTATGCATCACACAACGCGTGCAATACATGGCGATGACCATAAGGTATAGGCCTGAACGGCGCAACTACTTTTCGTGTCATTTTGTGAATTATTTTTTGTGCCTTTTTATTTTTTAAAAAATACTTGGGGAGAAAACTTTTTTAGGAAAAAAAGTTTTCCCCCCACACCCCCTGTATAGACCCGCTCCGAATGTCAAGCGATTTTTTGCATAATACGAAACGAATGCTGTCTTGTATTCGGCATCGAGCTCTTTGCTCCCGCCATGATGAAATCCGCGCTCTAGCCTCCATATCTTTCAAACGACTTCAATGAGTCAAGGGGGATGTCGGAGTTTGCTAAAGCCGGTTCGACCGTTTATGCATCATATCTCTATTTCATTCGCTAACCCGCATATTTCATGAAGGTGCAAAAAAAGAGTGGCGATTTCTCGTGTTTTCTGATATGTTTTGGTTGCTTAAGACAAAACACAGAAGGAGAAATCGCCATGACAAAGTGTACATCATCTTCCATACAATTTCCAGCACAGTAAGCGTCCAAAGCGCTACACCTTCCAAGCAAGACGTTTTTTTGCTATGATGC
>CAYJHT010000454.1:0-2023 GCA_964369615.1 uncultured Desulfovibrionaceae bacterium | reverse complement strand
TTTAACTAGACGCTGTCGCTTTTTAATGAAAAACAGGCACTTCCTTTTATAAGGGTTTTTGTACACTCTCTGACAACAATCGTGAAATTGCAAACTGTCTCAAGGGGATTTGCTGAGTACTACTGAGAATGCTCACACAATGAGAATGCCGTGTTTTAAAAATTTACCGCTCCTTCTTTTACTTGCATTATAGGCAAAATATCTTTAAGAAGGAAAAGTTTTCAAATAGCGCATGTCATCATCGCAAAAAAATACATACCATGGGGTACATATGAGTAACGAACCGGATAAAATTATTTATTCAATGATTCGAGTATCAAAAAGACACGGACAGAGAGAAGTTTTAAAAGATATTTCCCTCTCATATTTCTACGGAGCTAAGATTGGCGTGCTCGGTTTGAACGGTGCAGGCAAATCGTCCCTTCTACGCATCCTTGCTGGTGTTGATGAAAGTTTTGACGGGAAAACTGTCCTTGCTCCGGGATTCACCATCGGCTACTTAGAGCAAGAACCGCTTGTCAACGAAGAACGCACTGTGCGTGAAGTCGTTGAAGAAGGTGTCCAAGAACTTGTAGACATCGCCAAAGAATACGAGGCCATCAATGCCAAGTTTTCTGAGCCTATGGAGCCGGACGAAATGGACGCGCTCATCGAAAAACAAGGCAAGGTGCAAGAACTCATGGATAACAAGGGGATCTGGGATTTAGACTCGCGCCTCGAAATGGCCATGGATGCCCTGCGCTGCCCCCCCGGTGACACGTCTGTGTCCGTCATCTCCGGCGGCGAAAAACGCCGCGTAGCATTATGCCGCCTCCTCCTGCAAAATCCGGATATCTTACTCCTAGACGAACCCACAAACCACCTCGATGCAGAATCTGTCGCATGGCTCGAACGCTTCCTCTCTACCTTCCCCGGCACCGTCATCGCTGTGACCCACGATCGCTACTTCCTCGACAATGTGGCAGGCTGGATTTTAGAACTCGATCGCGGACGCGGTATTCCATGGAAAGGAAATTATTCCTCGTGGCTTGAACAAAAACAAAAACGCCTTGCAAACGAAGAAAAAACCGAAGCACAACGCCAAAAAACCTTGCAGCGCGAACTTGAATGGATTCGCATGTCACCAAAAGGACGCCACGCCAAGGGCAAAGCGCGTATCAATGCCTACGAAGCCATGCTCTCCCACGAAAGCGAAAAACTGGCAAAGGATTTGGAAATCTACATCCCGCCAGGACCGCGTCTTGGCAAAAGCGTCATCGAGGCTGTGGGACTTGGCAAAAGCCTCGGAGATAAAATGCTTATGGACGGCCTTAATTGCCTCATTCCGGCTGGTGCCATTGTAGGCATCGTAGGCCCCAACGGTGCAGGCAAAACAACATTCTTTAAAATGCTCGTAGGCCAAGAAACACCAGACAGCGGCGACTTAAAAATCGGCGAGACTGTCCAATTTGCCCACGTCGATCAAGGACGAGAATCCCTCGAAACAGGCAAAACAGTCTACGAAGTCATCAGCGAAGGCCACGAAAGCATCCAACTCGGAACACGAGAAATAAATGCACGCGCATACTGCTCACGCTTCAATTTCCAAGGGCAAGACCAGCAAAAAAATGTCGAAGTCCTCTCCGGTGGTGAACGCAACCGCCTGCACCTTGCGCGCATGCTCAAATCCGGTGCCAACGTCATCCTCCTTGACGAACCCACCAACGACATCGACGTCAATACCATGCGCTCCCTTGAAGATGCGCTGGAAAACTTCGCAGGCTGCGTCCTTGTTATCAGCCACGACCGCTGGTTCCTCGATCGCATAGCCACACACATTCTCGCCTTTGAAGGAGACTCTAGCATCACCTTCTTCGACGGCAACTACAGCGACTACGAAGCCGACCGAAAAAAACGACTCGGCAAGGACGCGGACACGCCTACACGTATAAAATTCCGCAAGCTTACACGATGAAATATACAAAAATTAGGGAAAACTTTTAAAACTATGCGGGGGGAAACTTTTTTTTGGAAAAAAAAGTTT
>CAYJHT010000453.1:0-2048 GCA_964369615.1 uncultured Desulfovibrionaceae bacterium | reverse complement strand
TTATATATACAACTCCTGCAATATCGCTTGGGGTTTCAACGCCTTGTTCGACAAGTGCGCAAACCTTTGATCTCTTAAGTTTCCCCATAAGATAACCATGCTCAAGGACGACATTTTGTCGTGCTCGTGGCTGTAGGTTGTCCCGCACGGCTTTCGGGGCACCCACATCACATGATGTATAAAGTACAATACCATACTCGACATCCGTGTGTTCTTCCAGTTTTTCCATGACTGTTTTGCCAGCACTTGGCTGTTCACAGAGAATAATCGGTTGTAAACCAAGTTTGTCGACTACACGCGCGACTTTGTCTCTTAAGCCGCCATCATGTCCGTGGACTATAAAAACCTTAGTTTTATTCACGTTGTTTGCCTTGTGTTGTGACGTTTCTTTTTGCGATACACTATCCGCAAATGGACGTCGTGCAGTAAAAACACCTTGCCCACCAATTGTCGATTCATAAGTACCATGCAAAGAACCATCGCTTTGTGGGGTTAAAAGAACGAGAATTGACCCAAGAATAATATTAGCAACGTTTTTCTTGACTGTGAGTCTTAGTTTGATTGGCTGCGCGATACTTCCATGAATTGCATATTCATACTGCCCATATTGTGGTTCAGAAATACGCGCCGTTCCTTGAACTCTATTTCCATCCTGCTTTCACTCAATGAAGGCACGTCCAAAATTTGTACCTTGAAACTCGCCGATCCATTGACCGCTATAATCTACAAATTCCATAATTCACCTATTATCTTCTATTTGCTCATCATATACCACAGAAGCATCAATATGCCGACATTCTTAATAATCAGCGAAATAATATTTTCCTGCGGTCGTGATTTATATTTTAATGTTTTTATGAGGCTGTCAAGGAACATAAGAGCGGCGCAGAAAATAACAGCTACAAAGACGAAGGGGGTTTTGTCCAGCGCAAAAACGAGTAAGTTTTCTTTCGGTACTGCTAACACGAGTTCATACATGAAGTATGACATGCAAAACAAAAATCCACTTAGCGCAAGGACGCACGCCCACACTAACGCAATAGAAAGCAAGTTATGACTGTTATCTTGATAGATTATATCGTCACTATCACTATTTAAAAAAAGTCCTGCAAGCCAAGATAAAACATTCATCCACCACGACGTTTCTTCTTTTTCCTCGGGAGATTGTTGTGTAGTGTCTTGAGAAGATATCGTTGTCTCCTTTGATAATTGCGTATTCTGCACTTGTTGTCTTGCACGGTCTTCTTTTAGAAGTTCTACAAAATTTTTTAGAAGCTCTATGTCTTCCTGCGTTAATGTAGTAGCATCACTCACTGTTGGCGTGAGGTTGCCCTGAGCTTGTTGTTCTACCGCAGCTTGAGATGTTGTATCTCTACTTTGAAATTCTCCCATATATACCTCAGATTGTCTCTACACTCACCTGCCCATTCATGAGCATGGGGAGCAGCCAGTCGCGAAGTTTTGCCAGTTCGTGGTTTTCAGATTGGCGTATAGATACAGTTTTAAAAATAACATTCGCTTGCCTGTTAAAAGAACGTAGTAAAGAGTTATTCGGGAATAGAATTTTTTTTGCTTTTAATGTTTCTTGGCTGATATTTTTCAAAATAGTTCCAGCAGAGGCATGACGATTTGAAAGTTCGTGAGCTTTTAATGCAAAAAAAAGCAGGTTCTTTAAGTCCACATTTTTTGGCTCATAACAAATTATAAAGCCACAGTAAATTGTATTTGTGGTGCTTCCAGTTACTAGACGCGTTGCGCCGGGAATTCCACTTCTGGCAATGATAATAGACTGTTCTGATACCAAAAAGTTCTTTGCTTGTTCCTTGTTTAGCAAAATATTATCACAATCAAGAGAGTGTAACAAAAAAGAAGATGATGAAATATTCCTAACGTTTATGATTTTATATAAATGACTACCTACATCATTTTTGCTGTAATTGATGCCATTCTTGAATGTTCCTAGTGATTGTAACTCTTTAACCTCCCACCCCTCAGGAATATCCCTCTTCAGCGTCGCATTATACACCATTTTCCCGCCGGAGGATTTA
>CAYJHT010000452.1:0-2052 GCA_964369615.1 uncultured Desulfovibrionaceae bacterium | reverse complement strand
CTGTTTTGACCCTTCAGAAGAGTGACAAAATGCAAAAGAATTTATTTAGAAACAGTCCCTAGGTAGTTGGCGCTTTTTAATGGAAGATTTGAAAAGATGTTTTTAAAGCGTTTTTGAAGAGTGCCATTTCATTTAAGAGTGTTTTTAGATTTTACAAAGCACTAGACCACGCTCAAGGGGAAATGTGATGCATAGTAGTATTGAGTATAAATCATTCATCGGCCTTCTTGTGCTTGTAAGCATCGGCTTTATGGGTTTACTGTTTCCTTTCTTTGGTATCATTTTTTGGTCCATCACTATTGCGATTCTTTTTGGCAGGCTACAAAATTTTTTCATAAAAAAAACAGGTGGCAAGAATATAGCTGCGCTCATTACCTTGAGCATATGCATTGTCATAGTGGTGCTGCCCTTTCTATTTATTACCAGCGCTTTTTTAGAACAAGGCCTTGCTTTGTATCAGGGGATAAGCAGCGGAAAAATCGATGTCAACAAGTACTTTGACAGCATCAAAGCTTCTTTTCCCATTGTCCAAGAGATGCTGGAACAATTCAATATTAATCCTGAAAGTGTGCGCGAAAAAGTGACAGAGGTCATTGTTTTTGTGACAAGCTATGTGGGACAACAGGCTTTATCTATTGGTGCAGAAACACTGAATATTATCGCTCAAATAGGCTTGCTTCTCTATATTGCTTTCTTTGCTTTGCGTGATAAGGAAGAGCTTGTGACCTGCCTGCATAAGGCATTGCCCCTAGGAGATAGGCGCGAGGCCATGCTCTTTGACAAAATTGCCGAGGTCACAAAGGCCACTATCAATGGCAGTTTGGTTGTCGCGGTGGTTCAAGGTTTTTTGGGTGGGTGTATTTTCTGGTTTCTCGACGTACAAGCACCCATATTGTGGGGTGTTGTTATGACTGTGCTTTCCCTTGTTCCCCTTGTGGGTGCAGGACTTGTGTGGTTGCCTGTGGCTATTTATTTCTTTGCGACCGGAAATATCCAATCTGGTATTATTTTAACAGTTTTCGGTGCGGGCGTCATTGGTCTTGTGGATAATGTCCTGCGTCCCTTGCTCGTGGGGCGCGACACACGTTTGCCCGATTACTTGGTCTTGCTTTCAACCCTTGGCGGTTTTACGCTTTTTGGCATGAACGGTTTTATCATAGGTCCTCTCATCGCTGTGATGTTTATGACATGTTGGGATATATTTATTCGTGAATATAATATTGAAGAAGACAGGCAGCTCAGCTTACATGAGCACGACTACCCTGAAGAACGTAAAGAAAAACCCTCCATACTTGAGTCGGAATAAGAGCGGGCACGTCATTTTCAAGTAACAATGACGTGCCCCTTTCAATCATCCACAATCTAAAAGCTTGCTAAGGAAAGTGTTTTTTGATACTCCTCCGAAACATTCATTTTAAGGAGAATATCACAATGAAATTCATGCGCGTTTTTATCCCCCTTTTCCTCATAAGCCTATGCGTGATGCCTACGACTTCTCATGCGCAAAGTCGTATTTTTGTTGCGGAGAATCAAACAAGCGAAAACATCAGCCTCGCTTTCCGCTACTATCAAAATGGGGAATGGGTCACGGAAGGCTGGTGGCAAGCACCAGCACGTCAAACAGTAGAACTTGAAATCCCTACAGACAATGACGTTGTTTATGTCCACGCCCAGTCCAAGTCTTATATTTGGCCCGGTGACACGGATTCAGAGGACATTAGACACATGATTGTGAGTAATAAATTCAAAGTTCTCGGAACTAATCGTCCTAATGGACAGCATCGCCAAACAGTTGACTTTGACTACGTGGAATTTGACAGTGATGGCAGTGTGTATTACGAGTTTTTCGAATAGTTCTTATCTTGTATCAAGGGATACGTCATTCCGATTGTGTGAACTAGGCTTAATTATGCTTACAAAATACACGTAAGACAGCTTGAAGGTTCACAATTATCATCAGAGAGTGCAGAAAAACTTTTAGAAAAAACGTAGCTTCCTTTTCATTAAAAAGCGCCAACTACATAGTTAAACAGATGGTTTTTTTGAAGGGGG
>CAYJHT010000451.1:0-2072 GCA_964369615.1 uncultured Desulfovibrionaceae bacterium | reverse complement strand
AGAAAAAACAAAAATGAAACTTTTAAAAAACAAAACCAAAAATATAAAAAATATAAAAAATATAAAAAAACAAAAATAAACTACGAGGCGGACTTTATTTTTTGTAACTGCCCGAGCTGCTCATGCGCTTTACGGCGTGCAAAGGAGTTTTCGTCTAGTAGTAAGGCGTGGAAATCTTCGCCTGTGAGGGGGCGACTGAAAAAATAGCCTTGTGCAATGTCGCACTGAATGTTTGTAAGCCAGTGAAGTTGTTCTTCTGTTTCTACGCCTTCCGCGACAGTTTTTATGCCTATTTCCTTCAGCATATTGATAAGATGGCGTACTATAGCACAGCCCTTTGTACTGCCTCCGGCGGCAGATTCTATGCTTGGCATACTTTCGCCTCTGTTGGCGTCAAGAAAGCTTTTGTCGAGCTTGACGACATCGAGAGGAATGGAGCGTAGTCGGTTAAGGGAGGAGACGCCTGTGCCAAAGTCATCGAGTGCGATGGAAAAGCCCATGTGCTTTAAGTCGTAAATTCTATAGAGAAAGTCGGCGGATTCCGTGATCATAGCGCTTTCTGTTATTTCAATTTCAATATCCTTTGTGCTGAGGCCGTACTTTGAGAGAAGGTTTTGTAAAATATTGGCCGTCGTACGATTGATAACAGAAAGGCCGGACAAGTTTACGGCGATGGGCGGCATGTTGATACTTTGTTTGTGTTTTTGAATATATTGGCACACCTTTTCAAAGACATAGTAGTCTAGCTGGGCAATAAATCCATTTTCTTCAAAAAGCGGGATAAAATTGTCAGGGCCAATGAGGCCACTGTCGCGCGAATGCCAACGCACAAGCGCTTCTGCTCCCATGATGCGCTGCTGTGTAATGTCTACCTTTGGTTGAAAGACGACAACAAATTCTTTGTTTGCGATTGCGGATTCCATTTGATTGAGAATGCGTGTGCGCATGTCCAAGAAATCCTTCATCTCTTGGGTAAAGATGGTATTTGTGAAGCCATAGGTGCGCTTGCCAACCATACGCGCGACCTTGCAATAGTTCTTCATGGTGGCAAAGCTCAGTGTCGGGTCATCGACAATATAGGAGCCTTTCGACATGCTTAAAGTAAAACTGACGCTTAAAATACCTTGCGCATCGCAAGAAATTTTCTTCATACAGGCCACATTTTTTTCTACAAGCGACCTGTCTTCGGGACAGGGGCGAAATACGAAAAAAAGGTCGTCTCGAAATCTCGCCATACTTATAGCCATATGATATATTTCGGACAAATTTACTGCGACATTTTTAAGCAGCTCAGTGCCCTTTTCTTCGCCATAGTTTTGATTGACGAGTCCAAAATTGTCAATGTCTATGCTTTCAACGACATACTGCCCGGGTTCTGCGTTTTTAAGGTGTTCTTCCACTGTTTTAACGAAACAATATTCCGTGGAAAGGCCTGTCAGTCTATCAATATGCAGATGTTTTATAAGCTTTGCTTTTTTGCGTCTATCAATGATATAGAATATAGTAAAATGCGCAGAACCGAGAAATATAATGAGGATAAGAAGGGGGACTTCGTAGGCATGGAAGAGCGCATGCAATGAAGTGTCATGGTCACCTGTGAAGGATTCTTGCAGTGTGGGTGTTGTTTCTGCGTGTGCGGGTGAGATGTAGGACAGAGCCGTACCCGTTCGGCAATCTATAAAGGAGCACAGGGCAGACGTGCCCAAGATACCGAAGAGTAAGGCAAGGAAAAACCGGTGTAAGATACCACGAAACATAGAGTTATGCCTCCGGCCAGAAATATAAAGGACATGACGCATTTAAGACACCATGTCCTTGATATAAGAGATTTTTACCCTTGTCAATGTTTTGCATTCTATTTGAAAATACAGTGCTATTTTAGTGTTGTAGAAAGTTTCCCCAAGCTCCTTTCAAAAAACCTTTTTAGGCTTTACAAAGCACTCGTACCTTGTAAAATGTAAAAAAACTTACATATAATCTGTTTTTTTAAGACATTTATAAAAAACACCGTTTCAAATCTTGCATTAAAAAGCGCCAACTATCTAGTATTAGAGTTGTAAAGTTGTTTTTTT
>CAYJHT010000450.1:0-2095 GCA_964369615.1 uncultured Desulfovibrionaceae bacterium | reverse complement strand
CAAGGAAAGCGAATTTCGAGAAGCACGCGGTATATTAGACATATATAAGTGTTTCCTTAGATGCACACTCGCAGTTTTGAGAGCGTATTCCTGCTATTTCAATATTTACAACTGTAACACTAGGCGCTGTCGTCAAATGCGCCTAGACAATCGGCGCGTTTTAATGGGAAAAATGAGAGAAAATTGCCGATTAAAATGCAAAACAATTCACAAATCATTCTTCTCGAACTTAAAACTCGGCACACTCTCAGGAGTATTTAATAGTACTCTTGAGAATGTTTCACACAATTACAATGTCGTGATACTGGCTCCGATATTTCATAAAAAAAGAGAAAGCCCATGCGCTCATTTCGCCTTGTCTGCCATAAACACCACGTCCCCCTTGTGGAAGCCTTGCTTCATGCAGAGGGCTTTCGTTTTGAACAGGAACCTTTTTCATCGTGGTGTCGTATTCTTACACAGGAGCCAATCCCCCTCGGCTCAAGCCTTGCAGCTGCCTTTGGTTGCGTCTATATCCAAGACCGTTCTTCTATGTTGCCGCCACTGGCTTTGGCCTCCTTTGCCCCTTCTTCCTCAGCAAGTGCGCACACACCTGCAACATTTTCTGTGCTTGATATGTGCGCAAGTCCGGGGAGTAAGACAGGTTTTCTTGCACAACTCACAAGCGACCACGGCTTTGTTCTCGGTAACGAGCCCACAAAAAGTCGCCTTGGAACGCTTCGCGCAAACATGCAGCAGCTTGGCTTTCTCCATGTAGCCACCTGCTCCTATGACGGCGAAAAACTCCCCCTCATTCCAAATTCGTGGTCCTATATTCAGCTTGATCCGCCCTGCTCCGGCTGGGGAACGGAGCAAAAAAATCCTCATGTACGCGCACTGTGGCATGGTGAAAAAGTCCAACCTCTTATTCAATTACAACGACGTTTATTGCAAAAAGCGTGGGAACTTCTTGCACCCGGCGGTATTGTTGTTTATTCCACTTGTACCACCAACGACGAGGAGAACGAACTTCAGGTCAAGTATGCTACAGAAGAGCTTGGCTTTACCTGCCTCTCGCTTCCCCCATTTGACGGTTTTGTCTGGGAGAAATCCCTACATAATATGGAGGGCACGCTGCGTGTTGACGGTGCGCGTTCTGGTGCGCAAGGCTTTTATATAGCAGCTCTACAAAAAAGCACGCATGCCCAACAAGAAGCAAGTCAGCCCCCCCCTCTTTTTACACCCCATGACCCCGACTTGCGCTACCTACTCGCGGATATTCCCGGTATCCATCCTGCGCAATTGCCTACAGGGCATGTGCTCTCCTTTGGTGCGGCAGCGCGCTTTATTCCGACCGCCGCCGGTGCGCTTATCCCTGCTCATATGCAATGGCAGGCAGCAAAGCTTGGTAAATATGCCGGAGGCCGTGTGCGCCTTACATCGCATTGCAAAAGCTTACTGACGCAGACATGCTCTCCTCCCGTTCAATCAGAAGTAACGCAAAAAGGCCTTATTCTCGAAAATCTTGACGATATTCGCAAGCTCCTTCAAGGTCAAAACGTCCTCACCTCCCTGAACGGGCGAGAAGCGTCGCTCTATTATGGGTGTCACCTAGGTCTTCTTCCTCTTGGACGCATTGCACTTAAAAATGGGCGCGCCTTGTGGGGAGCCACGGCATCCTAATTTCATTTTTTTAAAAGGGCTTTGGGGAAGTTTTTACTCGTTGGGGAACACTTTTTTAGGAAAAAAAGTTTACCCACAAGTGGCTTTCAAAAAAACGCGCATTCAAGCTGAAAGTGCAAAAGAATCTTTCAGAAATAATACGCCATAAACCGCACCTTAACATTCTGAATTTACATGATAAGTAAGAAAATTTCTTGACTGAGTAAAAAAAAAGAAAAATATTACAAAAAAGTGTTGACAAGTAGCGCCCATTTCTATAGTTTCCATTCTCGCGGGGGGTCGTTAACTCAGCAGGTAGAGTATCTGCCTTTTAAGCAGAGAGTCGATGGTTCGAATCCATCACGACCCACCACAATTTTCAGCAGGTTGCGTATATAAAATCACGTCATTCTAATTTCACCTAACGCCGAAAATGTGATATAAAGTTGGTCAG
>CAYJHT010000449.1:0-2098 GCA_964369615.1 uncultured Desulfovibrionaceae bacterium | reverse complement strand
AAGTTTTCCCCCAAGTGCCTTTTAAAAAATCTTTTAGATTTTACAGGGCACTAGAGCGATGCTTGCTATTGGCGGGCTTTGTTGCTATTATGCACCTATGAAAAAGAAAATCGCCATTTATTTGCCTCCGCTCAGTGCGGTGAGTGGCGGCTTTGCCGTCTTGATACAATTAGGCAATGCCCTTCATGCCGCAGGTCAAGACGTGTGCTTTGCTGCACGCGCTGCAGATTTACCCTATAAAAACACGGCGCAGTATGTTGAAACATACACGAAACTTCCTTTTGTCACTCAAGAAGAGCTGGGCATAAATGCTTCTTTTATATGGATTGTACCTGAAGGGTGGCCGCAAGCACTTCTTTCTGGCTTGCAGTCTGGTGCTCATTGTGTCGTCTACGTACAGGCGTGGTCGTATGCGCTCAATGTGTTGCCCGGCAATACTCGATGGGACCAATTGCCTGTAGACTTCATCTATGTTTCTGCGCCTGTTCGCTTGTGCTTACAACATGTCACAGGGAAGGATGGATGCATTGTCCGACCTGCTATATCCTGTACACCTTCGGGACAATCGCTTTTTTACACCGAAGCACTGACGGACTTGGCAGCGCCTGTGCGCCGTATTATTCGTATTGCGTGGATGCCCCGAAAAAACAAAGTTTTCACAGACCTTGTACAAAATGCCATAGCACAACGATTTGCGCGTGCATATCCTCATATTGCAATTCAATGGGTAGAGATACACCGCATGTCGGTGGAGCGCGTGGCGCAAACATTGCGCACCTGTCATATCTTTTTTGCGTCAGGATTTCCCGAAGGCTGTCCTTTGCCGCCTCTTGAAGCTATGGCGTCGGGATGCGCTGTGGTGGGTTTTGGCGGTTTTGGTGGTTTTGACTATATGCGACAGGCCGATTTTATAAGTACGGAACCCATGCCATTTTTATGGCAACCTTGGTATCCTTTGCGAGAAACGCCCTTTGGCGGCAATGGCCTCTACGTTTCTGACGGTGATGTGATGGGCGCAGTGCATTGCCTTGAACACATGTGCCTACTCATGCACAAGGGCGGCGATGCCTTGGCAACACTGCGCCGCAACATGACAGACACAGCCAAAACATATTCAATACAATCACAACAGCGTGATGTAGAAAACTTTCTTTCTTCAATAAAAGCCTTTTAAAATACGGAAGTATTTCATGTCTAAAAAAAAATCACCGCCGCCAGCACCGCAACTGAGCGCTCTGCCTTCCGGCGGTGTTGATACGCATGCACATCTTGACGCCGAACAATTTGACGCAGACAGAGACGAGGTCATTGCCCGCGCTCATGAGTGCGGCGTCTCCTACATCGGCAATGTTTTTCTATGCCCACAAGAATACGCAAGTAGAAAACACTATTTCGCACTACACCCAAAAGTCTTCTTCCTACTAGGGATTCATCCGTCAGACGCGCAAATTTGCGACGATCACTGCATCGACATGATGCAGCAATTTTTTATTCAAGATCCGCGACTCAAGGCTGTCGGTGAAATAGGGCTTGATTTTTATTGGGATTCTTGCCCAAAAGATATTCAAATGCACACCTTTGTGCGGCAATTGCGCATGGCAAAAGCCCTACAAAGACCTGTAGTTATCCACAGTCGCGACGCCACAGACCCCACCCTCGCCCTCTTAGAGCGCGAAGGATTTAAAGACTATCCCTTATTGTGGCATTGTTTCGGCGGCACTGTCGCAGAAGCCAAGCGCATCATCTATAACGGCTGGTATATTTCTATTCCTGGCACTGTAAGCTTTCCCAAAAACACAGAAGTACGCGATGCCCTGCGCGTTATCCCCCTAGAACGCCTCGTACTTGAAACAGATTGCCCCTACCTTGCGCCGCAAGAATGGCGCGGCAAACGCAATGAGCCTGCTCTTACTGTCTTCACAGCGCACTGCATAGCCCAAACTCTCAACATAGACGCGCCCACATTATGGCAACGCTGCGGCGCCAATGCACAGCGATTTTTCTCGCTTTAGGATTTTATTTATTTTTTATTTTTTATTTTTTTTTATTTTGAAAGACTTGTGGGGGGAAACTTTTTTTGGGAAAAAAAAGTTTCCCC
>CAYJHT010000448.1:0-2103 GCA_964369615.1 uncultured Desulfovibrionaceae bacterium | reverse complement strand
TCATGCGTCCAAAGTGGGATGAGCTTCACGGAAATAAGACATATGGCATGATGACTATTGAGCAGGCAATAGCGACTTGTGCGAGTGTGTATAGCCCAGAGCATAGGCGCATTGAACGCGGCGGGGCGATAGTGGATAAATTGCCCGATTGGATTATTGAAAAAGAGGACAGAAAGGGCAATGTTACGCGGAGAGTCTCTGCACCCAGACTATATGCGCATATCAAAAAAATTTGCCACTACAAAATTGCACAGGATGATGCAAAAACAGCGCGTCATATTTTTTGGTGGGGCAATGGCAAGTATAATCTTGTTTCGCCTGAACAGATTAAAGGGTATGTCAAAGGAATTATTGAAGCATACGACCCCGACCTTATTTCTAACAGTGTGCATACAGAAGTTTTCAACCTACTGAATGCAGACACAGCGCAAATATCTTTAGGCGACATGGATGCAGACGAGACGATTGTCAATTTTACCAATGGAATACTTGACATTGAAACTCTGCAATTAAGACCAGCAACCCCTCAAGATTTATGCAGTATTCAGCTTCCATTAGCGTGGGATGACACACAAGTGCATAGCCCTGTTTACGACAAATATGCACTTACTCTCACTGATGGATGCAAGGATTTTCAAACACTTCTACTTGAATACATGGGCGTGATTTTTAGCAATATTCAAGGGCATAGAGCAAAAAAAGCATTGTTTCTTGTGGGCGATAGCAACACAGGTAAAAGCCGTGCAAAAATCCTCACTGAAAGGATTTTAGGAAGAGGACTGTATTCAGCCGTTGACCTTGCCACACTTGAGGGGCGTTTTGGTACATCGAATGTGTATCGTAAACGCCTTGTTGGTCAAGGGGATATGTCCTATGTCAAAGTCAAGGAACTCAAGGTTTTTAAAGAACTTACGGGCGGCGATTCCGTTGATTGTGAATTTAAGGGTGAAAATATATTCCCCTACACGTTCAGAGGGCTTTTGTGGTATTGCACCAATAAATTACCCAAGTTTGGCGGCGACCAAGGCGAGCCAGTTTTTAACAGGATGATAGTTTGCTATTGCAAAAATATCATTCCAAAAAATGAACAAGACGGCGACCTTGTGGAAAAAATGTATGCAGAACGTCAAGCCATTGTTGTCAAGGCCATTCTTGCGGCGCGTGAGTTTGTAAAGCGTGGGTATAAATTCACAATTCCGGCGCATGTTCAGCCGATGATTGACCAGTGGCGTGAGAGCAACAATTCCGCTTTAGACTTCTTTAATGAATGTTGTCAATTCAGAAATGAGGGGCAATACATTGATGGCGTCACCACAAAGGTACTTTTCAATTTTTACAAAGCATTTTGCGCAGATAGCAACAATGGCTACTTTTTACCTCTGAGAGAATTTAAAGAAAGCCTTGCTGAATTTGTGGGCGTAGATGTCCGTGCCGTTGTCACCAAAAAACAAGGGTATACATACTATCCGATAACACTCACACAACAGGGATATGAAGATTATCGGCGGTCAAAGCTTTGCGAAGAATTTTCGAGCATGAGCGTACAAACACAGCAATGTATCCCTGATGTGCAACCCATTGCATATTCACAAGAATTGCATATCTTGGCAGGATACAAAGATAAAGAAACTTTTTGGAAAAATTGCCGTGAGGGGCGCAATATTCCGTGTCCTCATAAGCGATGGACGGCGATACCGAAAACACATTGCGAAGATTGCAGCGACGTTCACAAAGATTGTATCTTTAAACATTTGAAACAAGAAGAGGTTTACCATGAAAACAGCAATTTTTAGCGCATTGTGCGCGTTGGTTATCGGCGGCGCGTTTGTTTGGGGCGCACTCAACAGGCCAGAACCGCGGCTTTATGCCATTGAAGAAGGCACAAAACAACATTTTAACGCGCAAGGCCAGCCAGTGGGCGCACCGCGTCCCTTTCGGCGTGAGCTTCACCACCGATACAGAATCATTCTTTCCTTGCCCTAAAAACACTTAAATATAGGAGAAAAACTATGACCCACGAACCCGCGACAATTCAAGACATGATTGCAGAGTTAAACCATGGCGGCGGATACTCAATTATCTATTTTGACCGCGAGCTTGGCA
>CAYJHT010000447.1:0-2108 GCA_964369615.1 uncultured Desulfovibrionaceae bacterium | reverse complement strand
CCCAAAACAACGCAACAAACACATGACCCTAACCCAAATGGGGGATTTTTAAGGGCATAAACACAAAATCTCCAAATCATCAGAATTTCGGACAAGGCAAGCCATGTCCCTACAAATTAACCCCTGAAATCTATATCAACTGCAAAATCACTATATTAAGTAAAAGCAAAATCCCATACTGAAAAAATAAAAAAACAAAAAAATAATTTGCAATGTAAATTATTAACAATTAAAAATGAATTTATTAATAATCTTCACTTGATTTTTTGATTTATATGTGTTATAATAACTCTAATCCACCATATTAATATCAATAAATTTGTAAATTTACATTATATTCCAATTCTATACCATTTTTCATATAATGTATCTTTTCATCTCAAAATTTATATGGTGAAACCTATTTTGAAATTTATTTATGAAAGGAATGAATTTAAATGAAAAAAAACAAATCATTAACAAGACTACTTGCCACCATTCTTACTGCCCTTTTGGTGATATCTAGTCTTCCTGTCGTAGCATTCGCTGCTGGAGCTGTGCAGATAACGTTAGATCCTAATGGTGGAATATTACCAGAGGGCGTGACTACCACTTTTACGACTGCTGCAGATGGTACAATTTCTAATCTTGCAAATCCGACCTTTGAAGGACATACCTTTGATGCTTGGTATATATACTACAATCAGACAGGATATCCCGAAACAAAGGTAGAGGCTACAACCGTGTTAACGGCAGGTACCACCATAAAAGCTAGGTGGATATCTGACTCAACTGGAACAATAACTTTTAGTGCAAATGATGGTTCTGCGAACCCAGCTACAAGAGATGTTCCTATCGACACAAATGGTTATGTACTATCTTCTGATTTTCCAACTGATTTTCCAGCTGACCGTGAAGGATATGAGTTTGTTGAATGGAATACAACGCAAGCTGGAAACGGAATAAAGGCTAGTCACAATATTTCTCTACTAGGAATTTTAACTGTTTTCGCAAAATGGGAAGTTGCTCCTATAGTTATTTTTGATCCAAATGGTGGTAATACAATCACCAATAACAAGATGTCTACTACAGATGGCAAACTTACTTCTTTACCTGATACACCTACAAATGGTAGTTATTTATTTAGCGGGTGGTTTTTTGATCAAGATGGTACAGACGGACCTGTTATTATCAATCAAACTACATTTACAGAACCTACAACTACAGTATACGCAAAATGGAGAGAAGAGTGGATAATTACATTCAATTCAAATGGTGGTGACACACTATCAACCAATAATTATTCTACTTATGATAGCAAACTTACAACTTTGCCGACCCCTACTAGAGATGGATTTACATTTGCTGGATGGTACTTAAATCAAGACGGTACTGGTGATAAGGTTACAACCAGCACTCTATTTACTAATAACACTACAGTATACGCACAATGGGCAGGGCTTCCTGAAATAACATTTGAAGCAAACGGTGGAAGTGTATCACCTGCTACTCAAACTGTAAACAGCAACTTTAAACTAAGTTCACTTCCTATTCCTTATAGGACAAACCATGTATTTGATGCTTGGTATACAGATCTTACTTTTAAGACTAAGGTGACAACCTCTACAGTATTTAATGCTAGTACTAACATATACGCAAGATGGATAGAAATAGCAGCAAATGAACACGCTATTACTTTTAATGTAAATGGCGGTAGCTCGGTTCATCCTTTACAAGCGACTGTAAATCAAAGGCTTACTAGTTTACCAACAGCCACTAGAGATGGCTATACCTTTATCGGTTGGTATACCTCTACTTCTGGTGGTGACAAAATCAGCACCTCTACAAAATTCACAAAGGACACTACCCTATACGCTAGATGGGATTATATTCCGATAGTTTCATTCAACACTAACGGTGGTCCAACAGTCCACGCAGACCAAAGGACATACTCTGGTAAACTTTCTATACTTCCTACCCCAACTCGTTTAGATTATGAGTTTGAAGGTTGGTACACAACCGCTACAGGCGGCGAGCTTATAACAGTAAACACAGTTTTCACTAAGAACACCACTGTATACGCAAGATGGACTGGAATTTACGATATTACATTTAATGTAAACGGTGGT
>CAYJHT010000446.1:0-2110 GCA_964369615.1 uncultured Desulfovibrionaceae bacterium | reverse complement strand
CTGAGGACGAGCAAGAATTACGAGAAACAATACTCTCATGTTATGCCTCTCCCCCTACTAGGGATTGATTTCCTTATTTTGAAGAATTTTTCTTGCATTCTTTCAAATATAGGGCTATGTTCTCCCTGTTCCGTGATGTTTTTTTCTAGTGCGTGTATTCACGTATTTTTGAAAGCGCCTTACGTACTCCATCTTGTATGGGGTAAGGTTTTTGTAAGGCGCTGTTTACGGACGCCTCATTTGTATAAGGAGCGCATACTGTGCGCTCGATGGTCTCATCGCTGATTCTGAGAATGCCGTGTAAAACTTATTGTGCACACGACTTCTAAGATAAAAGATTGCAGTTTTATTCCTTTCTTTAAAGTGATTGGCTACGCGAAAGTCACACTGAGACATGCACTGAGATTTGCTTGCAGGTTGGTGCGTGTTTTGTCGTAGCAGGAGGAGATACGCTGCTGTGCCAAGGTGCCTTCATAGGTGCTTTGACCGCTGCAAGAGTAGTGAGCTTGTATTGAGGCGCGTATCGCTAGTGTAATGAAGATCTGAGGCTTTTTTGGAGCATTGGGAAGAGGGATTCCTAAGGTTGGAATGCTCCAAAAAAGTCATGCTGTCATCCCTTAAACACACTGATATATGCTTTTCCCCCCTCGCAATAAACCCCCCTTCAACCATTCACCTATACCTTACAATCATTGGAATTTTATGCGTAAAAAGAAAGTTGCATCTGAAGTGCAGGAAAGTGCTCTCAGCCTTACCGATTTAAAAACCAAGAGCATGCATGAGCTTATGGAATTGGCTGAGCAGTACAGTGTCGAAAACGCAAGCTCAATGCGTAAACAAGAACTTATTTTTTCTCTGCTTCAAGCGTGTTCCTCACAAAATGGTGCTATTTATGGCGATGGTGTTTTAGAAATTTTGCCGGATGGTTTTGGTTTTTTGCGATCCCCATTGTGTAGTTATATGCCAGGCCCTGATGATATCTATGTTTCTCCCTCACAAATTCGTCGTTTTTCTTTGCGCAAGGGCGATATTGTCTCGGGGCAAATTCGCCCGCCAAAGGAGGCAGAACGGTATTTTGCCCTTCTCAAAGTCACTGAAATAGGCCTTGAACCTCCAGAAAATGCTAAAAATCTCGTCCTCTTTGATAATCTCACCCCTATCTATCCAAACAGCCAGCTCACCATGGAAAATGGTGAGAAAAATATGTCAACTCGTGTCATTGATTTGATGTCCCCCATAGGCTGTGGACAGCGTGGACTTATTGTTGCACCGCCACGCACAGGAAAAACCATACTCCTTCAATCCATGGCTAACGCAATAAATGCCAATTTCCCCGACGTCTACCTTATAGTATTGCTCATTGACGAACGACCAGAAGAAGTGACTGACATGGAACGTACTGTCAAACAAGCTGAAGTTGTCAGCTCAACCTTTGACGAACCTCCCCACAGGCACGTACAAGTCTGTGAGATGGTGCTTGAAAAGGCAAAGCGCCTTGTTGAGCGCAAGCGTGATGTTGTTATCTTGCTTGATTCTATAACCCGTCTTGGGCGTGCCTATAATGCTGTCACACCACCCTCAGGTCGTGTTCTTTCTGGTGGTCTTGACGCTAACGCACTCCAAAGACCGAAACGCTTTTTTGGTGCTGCACGTAATATCGAAGAAGGCGGCAGTCTCACCATTATCGCCTCTGCGCTCATTGATACAGGTTCTAGAATGGACGAGGTCATCTTTGAGGAATTTAAGGGCACCGGCAATATGGAAATCTACCTTGATCGTCATCTTTCCGATAAACGTGTTTTTCCTGCAATTGATATCAATCGTACAGGCACGCGCAAAGAAGACTTGCTTCTTGATGAAGATGTTCTTAATCGTGTTTGGATTTTGCGTAAAATTCTTGCTCCCATGCCACCAATCGATAGCATGGAATTTCTTCTTGACAAAATGCGCGGCACAAAGAGCAATAAAGACTTTATGAATGCTATGGGTAAATAATAGACTACATATAAACATATCAAAGCAAAAGCCCCTTGGTGCATTCCAAGGGGCTTTTGTTATATGTGTATCCCTTCATTCTCATGTGTTTTTTTGAAAGGACTTTGGGGGAAAT
>CAYJHT010000445.1:0-2110 GCA_964369615.1 uncultured Desulfovibrionaceae bacterium | reverse complement strand
AGCGACATTTTGCAGCGGAGAAAGAATATGAAAGAAAGATTAACGATGAAACAGCAACACTGCGCCACGGGAAGATGGCTCTCTAACATTTGCAGAGGCCTTATACTTCTTGGTTGCATCAAGATTTCTTTGTTCGTAGCCTTGGCCTTTGGCTATCCGCTCCCAAGTCTTTCCCTTGACTTCTTTCCGGCGAGCACATCTTCTGAATTAGCCGCAGGGCATGATGAAGGCGCCGGAATGCACGACGCAACAGGGCAAGATTCCGCCAAAGTTTTGGCTCAAATGATGAAGGATGCCAACGTCTCCGACGCCCATATCCAAAGCGAAAACAGCCAAAACACACACGATGCCTATGCTCCCGTAGCTGAGGCACAACCAGCGCCTCAAGGGGCAGATGCTGTACGCGCTGCGCAAGAATACACACAGCGCCTCGAAGCCATGCTTGCGCAAGAAAATGCGCGCCGTCAAGGCCATGCAGCTCCTGCAACAGCACCCGCCCCACAAGCGCGCCCTGTAGCTCACAAACCCGTGGAAGAAAATCCTAGCTGGTGGAGTAATTTGCAAAATATCAAGAGTTTACCGATTCCTTCTCTAGGTCTTGAACAAGTGGCCTATGCCGCCACCCTCGATACGCCGCCGCCGCCAAATGTGCCGCCTGCCGCCGCTTCACCCTTTATGCCCTCACAGCAAGGTGTCGCACCGCAAAACGCTGCGCCTACAGCACCCATAGTGCCCGCAGGAAGCGCAGGCCCACAAGTTGGCATCGTGCAGCAAAATCCCCTGGTGCCCAATACAAACCCACCAGCACCCATGCTCAATACCTATACCCCGTCAGAAGATCCCATGCGCAAGCAACAAGAACTGGCACGCCGCGAGCAAGAAATATTGACACTGCAACGACAAATGGAACAACGCCTAGAAGAATTGCGCTCGGCAGAAAAGAAAGTTCAAGGCATGCTTAACGAAGCAAAGCAGGTGGAAGGCGATAAAGTAACAGCACTTACAGATATGTATGTGAATATGAAACCGCGCCAAGCCGCCGCTGCTCTGGAAAGTATGGATGAAGCGGTCGCAGTCAAGATTTTGGCAAGTATTCCCGCAAAACAAGCCGGCGAAATCTTAAGCTACGCTAACCCTGAAAAGACTGCTATTTTTACAGAAATGCTGACACGCATGCAATTACAGTAAAAACACTGCCATCGCTCAGATATCACGCGAATGACAAGATCGTACAAATGAATATACGCTATAAATGCCTTATCTCCTACGTGGGAACACAATATTGTGGCTGGCAGGTGCAAGAAAAAGCCAAGCCTCCGCCCACCATCCAAGGCGAACTTGAGCGCATCTTGAAAAAAGTTATGGGCCGCCCCGTGCGTGTGCACGGGGCAGGACGCACCGACAGCGGCGTCCACGCTGACGGACAAGTCGCCCATTGGGACGCACCCGCCGAAAAAGCTCATTACGATTGGCGCCGCATCTTTAATGCACAACTCCCCCGCGACATAGCCGTAAGACATGTCGAAGCCGTCTGCCCAAGCTTCCATAGCCGATTTGACGCCAAAGCAAAAACATATCATTATACCCTCTGGACAGACAAGAGCTACGTGCCACCGCGCTTGCGTCCCTTTGTGTGGGATTGCGGCGCCGTCAATATAGAGGCCATGCGCGCCGCCCTGCCGGCTCTGTGCGGGACGCACGATTTTGCAAGCCTGCAAAATGTCGGCACTCCTATAGACGATACACAACGTACCATCTCTGCCATATCGCTAGAGTCTGTGGCGCCATCGGCCTTGTTTGTGCCGCACAGCGCGGACACACTCCTGCAACTACGCGTCACAGCTGACGGCTTCCTAAAGCAAATGGTGCGGAATATCGTCGGCTTGCTTGTGGCTATAGGACAAGACAAGTGCGCGGCCTCTGATATTGCGATGATTCTTGCCGCCGCAGACCGCCGCAAGGCGCCGCCTACAGCACCGCCGCAAGGTCTTTCGCTTCATAAGGTATATTATGAAGATGCTAGGAATTGTTTATAATATTACAGGTGTAGAATTAAATGAAAAAACTTGTGGGGGGAAAACTTTTTTTGGGAAAAAAAAGTTTTCCCCCC
>CAYJHT010000444.1:0-2111 GCA_964369615.1 uncultured Desulfovibrionaceae bacterium | reverse complement strand
GCGACGGCGTATTCAACATCGGGATAGCTTTGTAGTAAGCGTGCAAAATACTCGTAGCCTTCTTGCAGGTCTGTTGTTGGTCTGTCGATAGAAATAAATCCGTTTAAGCGGGCCATACCGATTTGATAGAGTACGTAAGGTATGGACGGGTGGCGAGGGTGTAGGGATTCAAAGTCCTTATAGGCTTCTACCGCATCATAGTATTCTTCGTCCAAAAAATAAGCGTCAGCGAGCGCCAATTCCGCATCAATCGTGTAGGGACTAAAGGGATAGTTGTCGCGTAATTTGTTATAAAATTCCGCTGCGGCCACGTAGTTTTTCTCTGCCATATAGTCATTGGCAGTTTCAAAAATTTCTTGGGCGGTATCATCAGGGGGCGGCAGGTAGAAATAATCTATGACTCCACAACCTGACAGCCACAAGCAGCTCACAAGCAACACAAGAAGCGATGAAGTTTTTTTATGCATTAGAGTTGTTCCATATAAAGAAAAGCAGCCTGAGCAGCCGTTGCACCATCACCCACGGCTGTACTCACTTGGCGGCACAGTTTAGCACGGATATCACCGGCAGCAAACACTCCCGGAATATTCGTCCGCATTTCCGTATCGGTTATCAAAAAGCCTGCGGCGTCACGCTGAAGCTCAGCAGGGATGAAGTCCACATTGGGTTTTATGCCGACAAAGATGAAAAAACCCTGCACTGAGAGATTTTTCGTGCTTTTATCCTGCACATTTTGGACAACAACACCGTCCACAGTGTCAAAGCCTGTGATTTTTGAAACAACGCTATTGCGAATAATTTCAACATTCTCCGTCGCTTCAAGGCGATCTACATAGACTTTAGCGCCGCGAAATGTCTCACGTCTGTGGATAACATATACTTTTCTCGCAATTTTTGCAAGGTACAATGCTTCTTCAAGCGCGGAATTACCACCGCCAACCACGGCAACATCTTGACCACGATAGAAATTGCCGTCACAAATGGCACAATAGGAGACGCCTTTGCCCGAATAGCGCAATTCTTCCGGCAAGCCGAGGTGTTTGTGTGCGGCACCGGAGGCTATAATTACAGTTCGCGCTTCAATCCATTTATCGCCTACATGCACGCGGTGGATATGCGATTGTCCATCCTTGCCGCTTTGCAGAAAAAGCATTTCGCCAACGCCTTCTGCAAAGCGATCAATTGCCAAGGGAGCTATATGCGCTGCGAAAGTATCTGCCAGTTCGTAGCCTTTGATGCCATTGGGAAAGCCAGGGTAATTTTCAATAACTTCTGTCTGTAATACTTGCCCGCCGGGAGTGAGTTTCTCAACAAGAGCAACAGTACAGCCGGAGCGGTTTAAGTACATGGCAGCAGTTATACCAGCAGGACCTGCACCAACGATAATGGCGTCATAAACGCCTACAGCAGCGCTACTCATGCAAGTGCCTTTTGATCCAATTTTTCTTTGATGGCGGCTTTTGTGAGAGCGCCTGTCACTTGGTCAACAACCTCGCCACCCTTAAAGATGATAAGGGTTGGGATGGCGCGAATGCCATATTGTACGGGAGTAGACGGATTTTCGTCGACATTCATCTTTGCAATAAGTACTTTGCCTTCATACTCACCTGAAAGTTCGTCTAAAATGGGGCCAACTGCGCGGCACGGACCGCACCACGGAGCCCAAAAGTCTAACAATACGGGTATATCAGATTTGAGTACGTCTTCCTGAAAGTTTGCGTCTGTTACGTGTGCAACCATGGGAATCTCCTTGTGTGTTTTTGAGAGAATATCGATTTTAGGCTCTTATATTCCTCGGCAGTGTCGAAATATGCATTTTTAAAAATACTTTCTCTATTCTGCCGCAGAGGCAACATACACAAGCCAAACCGATCTGCCCTTTATAATAATGATAGATGCTTATAAAAATATCCTTCGGAAACGGCAAAGGCGCACGCCCTGCCTCCACAACCTGCTGGCGAAATACTAGTTTTCAATGACGATGCTGTCAAGGTAAAGATGTATTCTGCACCACATTGCCCCACCTTATTTCGATTTGTTTTTTTGAAAGGGATTTGGGGAAAACCTTTTTTATTTTTTTAAGTTTTTTTCTTGGGGGGAAAACTTTTTTT
>CAYJHT010000443.1:0-2122 GCA_964369615.1 uncultured Desulfovibrionaceae bacterium | reverse complement strand
CTAGGGGGAAACTTTTTTCTAAAAAAGTTTCCCCCCAAGCACTTTTAAAAAATTTCGTTATTGAGAAGCAATGCCTTATGCTTATTTTAATTTCTTTTGATTTCCATAGCTTTACGAAGCATTTCGTCAGCAGTAGTCACGACCTTGCTGTTGGATTGAAAACCGCGCTGTGTGATAATCATATTTACCATTTCAGCACTCATATCCACATTGGAAGTTTCGAGATAATTTGAGAGAATGCTTCCATAATTTTCAGAACCTGCTTGCCCCATTTCCATGATACCGGCTGCTTCTGTATGACTGTAAAGATTGCCACCTTCACGATACAGACCATCTTGGCTTGTAAAGCGGCACACCGGAATTTCGTATAAATCTTGCGTATGCCCATTGCTATATGAACCAATAATGCGACCATCTTCTGAGATGGTAATATTGCTCAAGTCGCCTTGAGCATAGCCGTTTTGCTCATTCTCATGGAGTGAATTGTAACCGGGATACGCGGTTGTTGCCTCAGCTGAAAGCGTGAGCTCGCCGCCCATGCTTGGTAAGAGTGTGGGGTCAGCGGCAATATCTGCAGCGCTCTCAGGCGCATTTTCCCAATCTCCCCCTGTGAGGCCAAAGTCAAAACTGATGCTCTGATCGCCGATGGTGAATTGCGGTTTGCCGTCTGCCAATGTTGCGGGTACCCATGTGCTCAAGTCAACCGTGGAAGCATCTTCTACTGGCGCATCGGGATCTGTGGGGTCTGTGGGGTCTGTGGAATCAGTGGAATCACTATTATCTTGCGTAACAGTGGGGACAAAGGCTGACATGTCAACGAGCTTTCCTGTTGCATCAAATGTCAGCGTTCCTGAAAGGACGGCTGTCGCAGGATTTTGCGTCTCTGTTTCAACATCATAATAGCTTCCAGAGACAAGGAGGTATTCCATAGTCGTATTGGGGTCACTGGAGGGGGCACCGTCCACATAAAGCGTACATTCGTGCAAATTCCCCTCGGCGTCATAGACTTGCAGGGGCTGTGCGTAGCTATATTTTGATGAGTCCAAGGTGGGCGAAGCTTCTGCGTCAAAGGCCTGTAGCAAGCTAAAATAAGGATTTGTTGCGTCGCTGGCACCGTCGCTGATATTGCCAAGGTTTAGCCCCACACTCATTTCAGTAGTGGCTTTTGGCGACATAATTGCGACTTCTCCCTCAAAGGGATTGATACGAATAGGTTCAAGTTCCCCTTTATTTCCTTCTGCGTCGATGGGGTATCCGCTGAGGATTTCACCGCTTGGCAGTGCGAGATCGCCGTCGGTATCGATATAAAAGTTACCGGCGCGGGTATAAAATTCTTCCCCGTTGGCATTCGTGACTTGGAAGAAGCCGCCGCCAGCAAGAGCCATTTCGGTAAATGAAGAGCCTTGTTCAAAGGCACCTTGAGCAAAGTTTGTGCGGATAGCATCGACCTGCACGCCCATACCTACTTGGCCTATGGCGACGAAGGAGTTTTCTTCTGCGCCCCAATAGTTGCCCATGGCTTCTTGATCTTGGTAGACAAGGTCAGAAAATGTTGCGTGTTGCGCTTTAAAAGCCACGGTGCTAACATTTGCCAGATTACTACTGATGACATTGAGTCCTTCGCTCATGCTTTTCATGCCTGTGGCGCTTATATAGAGAGAACTGTTCATGGATAACTCCTTCATTGGTGGCGTGCTGGCGTATATGCGCCGCAGGGGAAAAAACTTCCCTAGCGACTGCACTGCATTTTTTATGCCACTCCACGCCTTCCGTATGAAGCTTGCGTGCGATTTTTTTGAAGTGTTTTTTGTAAAAAATACAAAAGACCATTTTCACTTTTCCATTCGAGAGCGCCGATTGTCTAGGCGCTATCGTCAAATGGCGATTTTTCGTGTTATATCAAGGAAGATGAATGTGTTTTTCAGGCGTGTATAACAGGCCGTTGAAAAAGTGCAATCTACGGCCTGCAAATTGGACTTTTTTCAACAGGCTGATAAAGACCTACATAGCTGAAAAACAGATGAAATCTGACGCAGAGATAAGCGAAAAGGCGAATTTGACGACAGCGTCTAGCTAAACAGATGGTTTTTTTGAAGGGGGGTTGGGGGGGAAAGCTTTTTTT
>CAYJHT010000442.1:0-2141 GCA_964369615.1 uncultured Desulfovibrionaceae bacterium | reverse complement strand
TTTTTTTGAAAGACACTTGGGGGGAAACTTTTTTTTAGGAAAAAAAAAGCTTTCCCCCCACAAGCCTTTTCAAAAAAACCTTAACTCTACAACTCTCATACTAATCAACCACTTCAACGGCGACAGCGCTTACTTTAAATTCCGGTATCTTCACAAGGGGGTCGAGGTGTTCATGGCTTGTGAGTATATTTGCGGCGCTTTCGAGGTAGTGAAAGGGGAGGAAGACATGCCCTTTGCGAATATCCTTTGTCACGTGTACTTTTGCGCGGACACTGCCGCGTGCGGATGTAATGCGTACATTCCAATGACTGCGGGCGCCGATGGTTGCGGCGTCGTCGGGATGCATTTCGAGCAGTGCGAGCGGTGCTTCGCGCTCTAGCGCCCATGAGCGGCGTGTCATGGTGCCTGTGTGATAATGGTGGGGCAGGCGTCCTGTGATGAGCATGAAGGGAAATTCTGTGTTTGTGTGTTGTCCGCGTGCTTCGAAGGTGTTCACGGTAAAGAGGCCTTTGCCGCGAACAAATTCGCCTTTGTGTAAGGTGGGTGTTCCTTTGTGTTCTTCGTCTGGACAGGGCCAACAAAGCCCTTGTTCGCTTTCAAGGCGTGCGTAGGTCATGCCTGCATAGCTTGGCACAAGCATACGAATTTCTTCAAATATCTCTTCTGGACTGCCATAAACCTTCTCCCCCCCCAAAAGACTCATAAGCTCGCTGAGGATGAGCCAATCAGGACGGGTACCCGCCAAAGGCTCAAGAGCAGCACGAACACGTTGCACGCGTCTGTCGGTATTTGTGAAGGTCCCGTCTTTTTCTAGGGCGCTGGCGGCGGGCAAAACAACATGCGCATATTGTGCGGTGGGTGTCAGAAAAAGGTCTTGAACGACGAGGAAATCGAGCTGTGCAAGTGCCTTTTTCGTCGCTTCCATGTCGGGGTCTGAAAGAAGGGAGTTTTCGCCCATCACAAAAAGATTTTTGATACGTCCTTCGTGAATGGCACTAATGCATTCTGTGAGTTTGAGTCCGCTTCTATTAGCAAAATCGCCCCAATGCTCTGCAAAACGCGCGTATGCTGCATCTGTACCTGCGGGCAGGTAGCCGGGCAGGCAATCGGGCAGGGCGCCCATGTCACAAGAGCCTTGAACATTATTCTGCCCTCGTAGAGGCAAGAGTCCTGTCGAACTACGTCCAATCATGCCGCAGAGCATGACAAGGTTGGCAAGAGCGCGGCAGCTTTCCGTACCCGTCACTTGTTGTGTTATTCCCATACAATACAATACCATGGATGCGCCGCTTGTGGCGTAAACATGCGCCATATTGCGGATGATATCTGCATCGACGCCTGTGATATCTTCTGCCCATTCTGGTGTTGCATCAGCGACGGAATCAACAAAAAGTTCAAAATTTTCTGTTCTTTCAAGAATAAAACTCTTATCTTCCAGACTTTCCTTTAAAATCACATGCATCATGGCATTGATGAGTGCGAGGTTTGTTCCGGCTTTAATTGGCGCGTAGATATGAGCGAGTTTCGCAACAGGGGTCATACGCGGGTCAACGACAATAAGCTTGGCACCGTGATTCTTGACGGCATCTGTGATGCGTGCATAGGCGAGCGGATGTTGCCCGGAGGTATTAGAGCCTATAATAAAAATACATTTTGCGTGTCTGATATCTTCGAGATTATTTGTTGCGGCACCGGAGCCGAAGGAGGTGACCAGACCGGCCACAGTTGGACTGTGTCAGAGTCGGGCGCAGTGGTCGATATTGGGAGATTTTACAATCGCGCGACACAATTTTGTTGCCAGATAATTCTCTTCATTTGTGCAGCGAGCGGAGCTAAAAAAAGCGAGGCTCTCTGGTGCATTCACAGCAACATGACCCAAGCGCTCTGCCACAACATTCAGCGCCTCGTCCCACGAAGCACTCCTCAGTGCGCCATCCGCCCCACGCACAAGCGGGCTTGTAAGCCGATCTCTATGACGCACAAAGCCATGTCCAAGCATCCCCTTTGCGCACAACATCCCTCGGCTCACAGGGTGGTCGGCTTTAGGACGAACACTCACAATACGATCATCCTTGCTCTCTACAACAAAGTTACATCCGCAGCCGCAATAGGCACAGGTTGTGACAACTGAGTTCATAGCC
>CAYJHT010000441.1:0-2144 GCA_964369615.1 uncultured Desulfovibrionaceae bacterium | reverse complement strand
GGGGGGAAACTTTTTTTTCCCAAAAAAAGTTTCCCCCCACAAGACTTTTAGAAAAAAAGAAAATAAACTTTTAGAAAATAAGCTACTATTGGCTTACGAGATGCGTGTATTGATTTTGCCTATGGGTGACGCGTGCGACGTAGTTACGTGTTTCTGCGATGGGCAGAACTTGTGTCAGGCGTCGGTATACTTCTTCGGGGGTAAGGGAGTTGATATTGGCAATGGCTGTTTCGCGTCCGGGACCAAAGAAGTTTATGAGGCGTCCGGGCCCCATGTTGTAGGCGGCAAGGGTGCAGTACTGGCGTGACAATGCGTCTTGAATACCGCCGAAATGTCGAGTCATTAAAAGATGAACATAGGCTACGCCAAAACGGATGTTGAGGTCTGGTTGTGATAAGTCCTCAAAGGTCATGTGCGCAGTTGTTCCGTGCAGGTATCTGTGAACCTCGCCGCCTGCGGTGCTTGGCAAAAGTTGCATAAGTCCCATGGCAGATTGAGAGCTGACAAGAGTCGGTCTAAAATCGCTTTCTGTCTGAATTATAGCGAAGAGCAAGGTGGCGGGCAGGCCGTAGCGTTTGGCTTCGGCATTGACAAGTTCTTGAAACCTGCGCGCTCTTGCAAGTGTCCCTTCATTATTGCGGGGCACGAAGGAGCGCGCTGTGAGTGCTTTTTCTAGATCGGCGAGAGTGGGGCGCGTTAAGTCGCACATGGGGTCGAAGGAAGGCGCATTGTTGATAGCAGGGGAGGCGCCTTGTAAATTCCAGCGCACGGGCTTGCCGTCAAGGGTCATGGCTTCGCCATAGTGTTCAGGCTGGGCTGTGGGCAAGGCTGCATTTGCTAAAAAGGCGTTGGGCAAGACATCGTCTAGGAGGATGAGTTGTGCGCTGTTGGATGTTGTGCCCGGTGAGAGGACGGTTTTTTGCACATTTCGCATACCATGCATAGTGCGCAAGTGTACGCCCTCTTGTAGGAAGTAGAGCCATTGTGTTGTATCTGTTTTTGTTTGTGTATTGATTGGGCTTGAAAGTGACATTGTTCGCGTTTCTGTGTTTACGGCAGCGCGGACGCTGAATCCTTCAACATGCTCGATGGGCTGTGGAAAATCTTCCCTTTCAAGTCGCGCTATACTTGTCGACACAGGTCGGCGAACTGACACACCTTCGTATTGCGGCACAAAACCAGTCAACAAGACGAGAAGGAGGACACTTGCTATCATGCAACAAAGGAGAAAAGTACGCTGTATCATAATTTACTACCTGCCGAAAGTTTTTTTTCATACTAGAGTAACGCGACGCACAAGGTGAATTTCTGCATCAAAGTTTTTTTGTGTGATATGCTTTCGGATTTTTTATTGTCTTTATGGCTGCTTATGAATATGCAAAACTTGTACCGCATTTTCATCATGCTGAAATATCAGTAAGAAAATAGCAGGTTCGAAGTGGGTGTCATTATTTTGTCCCTTAATGAGCTTATAGGATATGTATTTATCAATAAAAACACTTGACATTCTATATAGTCTTCTGTATTTTTGCAAGCAAGGCAGCTCATCATTTGAGTATAGCAAAATTCCCAAGAAAGGATAGTGTTTTTATGAAAAAAATCCTCTGTATATTCAGCCTCATTGCGTTCTTTTTGTCACAAGGAGAGGCGGGAGCCATGCCCGCACGCGTGACAAAGATAGTAGATGGGGACACTTTACATGTGATGATAGGTGATAAGCGCGAAAAGATTCGTCTATATGGTGTTGATGCGCCGGAAAAAAATCAAGAACACGGCAAGGAAGCGACTGACTTTTTACTGAATCTCTTGGGGCGCGCAGTAGATATTGAAATTGTTTCCAAGGACAAATACAAGCGTATAGTGGCATTTGTAAGCGTAGACGATATATCCGTTCAGGAGGCTCTTCTTGATGCAGGTTTATCGTGGGTCTATGCGCGCTATTGTAAAATAGCCATATGTGAACGATGGCGCGAGATAGAAGATGGCGCAAAAGAGCATGGGCGCGGACTGTGGCAAGAAAATCAGCCCATGCCACCATGGGAATGGCGTAGAAAATAATGTTCTGTAAAGTCTAAAAACTGTTTTTTATTTTTCTTTTTGCGGGGGGAGGGAAACTTTTGCTAGCGCCCAAAAGTTTCCCTCCC
>CAYJHT010000440.1:0-2152 GCA_964369615.1 uncultured Desulfovibrionaceae bacterium | reverse complement strand
TATTGATTTACTTCTGCGGCAAACGTGAGGCCACGTTCTTCTGCAATGTATGGATTTTGTTCCAGTTTAATGCGCATAATGTTTCTAATCAGTTCTCATGAATTAAAGATAAATTCTCCTAAGTAATGCCATTATTCACAATTATACTTTGCAAAAGGGATTTTTTTACTTGAGGCGCTCCGTCACATAGGGAATAAGACCGCCCTTACTCACAAGTTCAGCCATGGACTGTGGTAATGGGGGGCATTGAATACGGGCGCCTGTGCGTTCGTTGATAATGACGCCTGTGCTGGCATCGACGCTAAGCCTGTCACCGTCTGTAATGTTTGCGACATCGTCGCCTACTTCCATAAGCATGAGTCCCATGTTAAAGGCATTTCTATAGAATATACGTGCAAAGCTATGGGCTATAACAAGTCCTATGCCTGCACCTAAAATTGCCAGCGGCGCATGCTCACGCGATGAGCCACAACCGAAATTGCGGTCGGCAACGATGATATCACCAGCGCTTACGCGTTGCACCCAGCCAGCTTCAAGGCCTTCCATGCAATTCTTGCCGAGGACTTCGCGATCTGCGGAGACGAGAAAACGCGCAGGGATGATGGCGTCAGTATCAATATGTTCGCCCACACGATGGGCTTTTCCTTGAAATTTCATGTCTATACCTCCAAAAGCACGCTTATAAAGACTCAGGGCCGCAAATATCGCCGGTCACGGCAGAGGCCGCTGCTACGATAGGGCTTGCAAGGTAGACTTCTGACGAAAGACTGCCCATACGCCCCTTGAAATTACGATTTGTTGTGGCTATGGCGCGCTCACCGTCGCCAAGGATGCCCATGAAACCGCCGAGGCAGGGACCGCAGGTGGGGGGACTGATGATACAGCCAGCGTCTGCAAAAATTTCAAAAAGCCCTTCCTTCATCGATTGCTTCCACACTGACGGCGTAGCGGGAATGACGATACAGCGCACATTTTTATGGACTTTGCGCCCCTTTAAAATAAGCGCTGCGTCGCGCATGTCACTCAAGCGACCATTTGTGCAGGAGCCAATGACGACTTGCTGCACGGGCACATTCTTCACTTCTGACACGGGCTTTACATTTTCTGGCAAGTGCGGGCAGGCTACGACAGGCTCCAAACCTGTCACATCAAAGCGGACATGGCTTTCGTATTCTGCGCCTACGTCTGCGCTGAGGGACTTTTGGTCGGGGCGATTATGGGCATTTCCATAGGCGATGGTGGCCTCATCGGCGGCAAAGAGGCCGACTTTTCCGCCAGCTTCAATGGCCATATTTGCCATGGTCATGCGCCCTTCTACGGAAAGATTTTCAATGACACTGCCGTCAAATTCCAGTGCGCGATAAAGAGCCCCGTCGACGCCGATTTTTCCAATCAGCATCAAGATCAAATCCTTTGCGCGTAGCCACTTAGGCATGCTACCTTCATAAGTAACGCGAATAGAGGGCGGTACTTTGAACCATGTTTCACCAAGAGCCATGCCGCCTGCCACGTCTGTGGAGCCGAGGCCTGTGGCAAAGGCACCAAGACCGCCGTAGGTGCAGGTGTGGCTGTCTGCGCCGATGACGATATCGCCTGCGCCTACGAGTCCGAGTTCTGGTAAAAGCGCGTGTTCAATGCCGCTTTCGCCGCCTTCATAATAATGGCTGAGCCCTTGCTCTTGTGCAAAGGTACGACTGACAAGCACTTGGTTTGCGGATTCGATATCTTTTTGCGGCGTAAAGTGATCCATGACAAAAACGACCTTGTCTTTGTCAAAAACGCGTTTCGCTCCCATTTCCTTAAAGGATTTAATAGCAAGCGGGGCAGTAATATCGTTGCACAATACAAGAGACAGTTGACAACGGACAATCTGTCCGGCGTCTGTGATTGTTTGATCTGTATGTGCTTGAAGCAATTTCTGGGCAAGTGTTTGAGGCATTATCTTCTTCCTTAAGAAAAAAACTGCAAAAAATAAAAAAAGTTTTCTCCAAATCCCTTTCAAAAAAATCTTTTAGATTTCACAGGGCACTAGTGCCTTGTTATTGTTAAAAACACTTTTAAATGAACTGGCGCCTTAAAAAAATATTTCAAAAAACACCTTTTCAAAACTTTCATTAAAAAGCGCCAACTACCTAGTTAAACAGATGGTTTT
>CAYJHT010000439.1:0-2157 GCA_964369615.1 uncultured Desulfovibrionaceae bacterium | reverse complement strand
AAAAATTTTTTTTTTTTTTTTGGGGGGGGGGGGGCCCCAAAGCTTTTTTTTTCCTAAAAAAAGTTTCCCCCCAAGAAAAAACTTAAAAAAATAAAAAAAATAAAAAAAGTTTTCCCCCAAAGCCCCTTTCAAAAAAACCTCAATTTTACAATTGTACTACTCATCATATGGACAATAACTAGCTCACATAGTTTCTTATTCAGGGCACGGTTCTGCATAAGCACTTTCACCACAACTGCCTGCGATGCCGCTGTCACCTGTGTCAAAGGGAAGTGTGGCATCGAGATTTTCACTGCTATCGATATCACTGTTGCTTGTGCTGGGCGATGTTGTTGGCGTGTATTTTTCTTGCTCTGTTTTGCGTATCTGTGCGGCTGTGTCACGATCTTGTAAGAAGGTTGGCAGGCCGCGGTATTCGATAAAGGGAACCACGGAGGAGGCAGCGAGTACTAAGTGACTTTTATTGCGCTGGAGGCGGAAGTTCAAAAGTAGGGATTCAAAGGTGCCTATGGTGGCTTCATCTGTTTTTTTGCGGGCTTTTTCTAGCGCATCCATCATGCTATCGCCGTTTTCTAAGAATTGTCTGAGGTGGACTATGGCGTTGAGGTCTTCTGGTTTTTCTGCAATAGGGTAAAAGGCTGTTTGCACATTTCCGGAGAGTGCACGTACAGCTTCTAGGCAATGGGTGCATGAGGGTGAGAAATAAAGGCTAATAGCAGGTGTTTCAGGACCCAAAATGCGCCAAGGTCCCATGGAATCACGCAATACAGCACCGGTATTGCCAATAAAGAACATAAGCCATATGAGCAGAATCCATGAGCGGCCTCTGTCTTCTTTATCGACATTTCGCAAGCACTCGTGACGAAATGCAAGGTATACAAGGGCAAAAAGTACAGCTACAACAAGGCATGACAGGCATGGCGCTGTGCTGAGCATAAGTATCAGTAAAATTGTATCTAATAAGATACATATAGCTGCCGCGAACAGTCCTAGCCACGGTCTGCCGGAGAATGAAAGGACGCTTAAGAAGCTGAATGCAATGCAGCCGAACCACCACAGCGACATGCCGCCAATGTTCATATCACTGCTCAAGGAGCAGCCTGCAGTGATACAGATATCAACATTATTGCCAAAAGCAATCCATGCGCAAAATGCCAGTCCCAATAAGGATGCCAATAAGGGGAGAGCCATAATGAGCGGCATAATATGCGGCTGTGTTTTATCTTGTATTATCATAAGCGAATCCTATGTGTAAAAGTCATCATTATGCGCCTGTTTTATGGGCGCCATCCGTGGGCAAAGTCCGGTGCATACAAACGTGAGCGTGTTGGGGTGGCATCTTCTGCAGGGAGCACTAAGAACAGTGTTTGGCGTACAAGGCCGTGTGATTGGACGAGCTGTGCGACTGTCGCTGCAGTTGCCCAGTAGAGTGCTTCGTCAGGCCAGCCCACCCTATAGGCGCATAAAACAGGGGTTTCAGGTGGCAATACGGCGCACAGTTCTTCTTGTAAGGTTTCTGCTTCACTGGCAGAAAGGTAGACTGCCAAAGAGCAGCCGAGCGCCGCAAAATTCCGCAATTGTTCTTTTTTAGGTACGGGCGTTCTGCCTGCAAGGCGTGTAAGCACGAGCGATTGCGTCACTTCCGGCACTGTAAAAGAAATGCCTGCCGCCGCTGCTGCCGCACAGGCTGAGGTCACACCCGGCACGACGTGCCATGCAATCTTGTCGGCGTCAAGGAGGCGCACTTGTTCGCGTAGGGTGCCATAGAGAGACGGGTCGCCTGTATGCACGCGCGCAACTGTTCCACCACTAAGCGCCACAGTGCGCATAAGGTCGTGGCATTGTTCAAGTGTTAAGGGGGCAGAATCTACTACTTGCGCTGAGGATGCGGCACAGTTCAGAACATCGAGGGGTACTAAAGAGCCTGCGTACAGTACAAGCGCAGCTTGTGCGATACAGCGTTGGCCTTTGAGTGTCAACAATTCTGGATCACCGGGCCCTGCGCCGATAAAATAAACTGTACCTGTGTTTTTTGGTGTGTTCATGCGCGCGTCATTCCATGCTTTTGTCGTTTACTGCGGGTTATTTCTAAATAAATATGCTTTATTTTTCTTTTTTGCGGGGGGAGGGAAACTTTTGCTAGCGCCAAAAAGTTTC
>CAYJHT010000438.1:0-2174 GCA_964369615.1 uncultured Desulfovibrionaceae bacterium | reverse complement strand
AGACAATCGGCGCTTTTTTATGGAAGCTTTGAAAAGGTGTTTTTGAAAGCGGCATTTCATTTAAGAGTGTTTTTAGCAACGACAAGGCATGAGTTCTTTGTAAAACCTAAAAACAAACCTAAAAACAAACTTAAATGTAAGGTGATTTTTTAAGACATTCATAAAAAACATCTTGCAATTTCCCCATTAAAAAGCGCCAACTACCTAGTTAAACAGATGGTTTTTTTTGAAAGGGGGTTTGGGGGACGTGTGCCCTTCAGGGTGAAACTTTTTTTCCCAAAAAAAGTTTTCCCCCAAGAAGAAATACGAAATACCGGTGAAGTTTGAGTATTTGCAAAAAAAATGAGACACATATCTGAAGAGGAGAATACTACTATGCGCAGTAAAAAAATGACAGGTGGATTAGAAAAAGCACCACACCGTTCCTTGCTCTATGCATTGGGACTCACACGAGAAGAAATGCGTCTTCCTCTTGTGGGGGTGGTGAATGCCGCCAATGAAATTGTGCCGGGTCACATTCATTTGGACAAAATCGCCGAAGCAGTCAAAGCAGGCGTGCGCTTAGCAGGCGGAGTTCCACTTGAATTTCCTGCCATTGCTGTATGCGACGGCCTTGCCATGAACCACAAAGGAATGCATTTTTCCTTGCCATCACGAGAAATTATTGCAGATTCTATCGAAATAATGGCCTCTGCGCACCCTTTTGATGCCCTTGTATTTATTCCAAATTGCGATAAAAGCGTTCCTGCTATGCTTATGGCTATGCTTCGTCTGAATATTCCGTCGATTCTTGTAAGCGGTGGTCCCATGCTTCCCGGCTTTACTCCGGACGCTGGTAGTACACAGGGTATGAAATCCGATTTAATTTCAGTTTTTGAGGGCGTTGGTCGCGTAAAACGCGGACTTATGACAGAAGAGGAATTAGAAGACCTTGCCGAAGGGGCGTGTCCCGGCTGCGGTTCGTGTGCAGGTATGTTTACGGCAAATTCCATGAATTGTCTTTCAGAAGCCATGGGCTTAGCACTGCCTTATAATGGCACCACGGCTGCTATTTCTGCCGCTCGTATCCGTCTTGCGAAGGAATCAGGCATGAAGGTCATGGAACTTTTAGAGAAGAATATTTGCCCACGCGACATTGTGACACCAAGTGCCGTGCATAATGCCGTCACCGTGGATATGGCGCTGGGCTGTTCGACAAATACAGTTTTGCATTTGCCCGCAATACTGCGCGAAGCGAACATAGCTCTCACTCTTGACACCTTCGATGCGATTAGCCGTACAACAGCAAATGTGTGTAAACTTTCTCCTGCAGGCACGCATCATATGCAAGACCTACACCTCGCAGGGGGCATCCCCGCTGTCATGCAAGAACTCTTACCTCTTATGAAGCCGGATGCGCTCACAGTGACTGGTGAGACTGTCGGGGAAAACCTTATAAAGTTGCCTGCAAAGAATAAAAATACGGATGTCATTCGACCTCTTGATGCGCCCTATGCCGCACAAGGTGGCATTGCTATCTTACGTGGTAATATTGCCCCCGGCGGTGCTGTTGTAAAGCAATCTGCCGTAGCGCCGGAAATGCTCTGTAGAGACGTGCGCGCGCGCGTGTTTACGTCGGAAGAAGAGGCTATGCGAGCCATTTTAGACGGTCGTATTGAAAAAGGCGACGCTGTCGTGATCACTCATGAGGGGCCCAAGGGGGGGCCCGGTATGCGTGAAATGCTTTCCCCAACGGCGGCAATTACAGGAATGGGACTTGGGAAGGATGTAGCATTGCTTACAGACGGTCGCTTCTCTGGTGGTACAAATGGCGCTGCCATTGGGCATATTTCACCAGAGGCCGCCGCCAATGGCCCCATAGGCCTCGTGCGTGATGACGATATCATCCACATTGATATTGTTGGGCGCAAGCTTGAACTGCGTGTCAGCGACGAAGTTTTAGCACAGCGTCGCGCTGAAGAACGTCCGGCAATTGTCAAGGAGCTTCATTCACCCTTCTTGCGTCGCTATGCACACTTAGTGACATCTGCGGATACTGGCGCCGCATATGAAGACAAGTAACACTCGTGTTTTGTTTTTTCTAAAAGCTTATTTTTGCTTTTTTTGAGAGATGTATGGGGGGGAACTTTTTTTAGGAAAAAAAGTTTCCCCCATACGTGTTTTTAAATCTTCGG
>CAYJHT010000437.1:0-2193 GCA_964369615.1 uncultured Desulfovibrionaceae bacterium | reverse complement strand
AGTAGATAATGCGCCTTGTCATCGTCAAGAAAGGCAAGCACTTTGTCAACCTTGCCCTCTGTGCCGTGCGTACACAGCTGATAGTCAGCATCAATGCGCCAATCGGCATAAAATCCGTATTTACTGAGAGGCGTGTCGGCAAAGGAACCGCCGATGGAAATTTCCGGTACAGCAATAATGGCCTTACGCAACCCCTGCCGCATGACCTTATCAAGTGCCAAAAACATGAGCGCACGGGACTTGCCCGACGCGGGCGGCGCTTTTAAAAGAAGGTACTGCGCCTCTCGTGCGGCAAAGGCACGGGACTGCATTTCGCGCATCCCCATGCTGTCTTGTGTACTGCTTTGGCCTGTTTGGGCATAGGTGACGTGGATAAGGTCAGTCATGCTGTTTTCCCTTGATATTTATTAAAGATTTCTTCTGCTTCTGCTTTTGCTTGAACAATTTGTTCTTCTGTAAATCCAAAATCTTCCTCATAACAATAAAGACTTTTTACATGATAAAAATCATCTGCAAGCTGCTTGTCCGAATGTTTATCTTTTAAGAGCAAATAAGCAAGATATGCGTACTTATATGTGTCAATCGGGCTAATAGGTGTAAGTTTTACATTGATAGTGCATTGTAAGTCTTTAATGTTATTTGCAATTGCTTTAAGGTGCTCTACTTGCTCAACATAGCGCGGCTTGCTAGCTGTATGTCTCGAAAAGTCTTCTATTGTTAATATATTAAGAACCATGGGCTGTGGTTGTTTCTCAGAATTCTTGAAAAATGTTTCAATTTCTATGTGTTTTTCAGGTGAGTTTTTTACAATTTCCTCATATGTTTCCCAGTTAAATGTTCTTTTTTTGCCGACAGGTAAGTACTTGATACCTCTTTTAAAAGCGTTGTATTCAGTCAACTTACAATTGTCTGGAATTTTAAAAGTTACATCATACGCTGGTGCAGTGCCTATATTTTCTATGGTAATTTGAATAAATTGGGGGGCATCGTCTCTTAAATGAGCATAAACTATGATGTTTGGCTTTCCAGCTTGTAGTTCAAGAGTTTTTTTTGCAACGCTTGCCATTCTCCATGTAGCAAAAGCCATAAAACAAGTAACAATAGCCATAACACAAGTGACACCAGCACTTACAACACTTCCAACACTAACAATAGTTTGCCAGTCTATAGGGTTTTCCATAGCCACACTCCTTTTAAATTCATTCATCACGATGCGTCTGTGCATCCACAAGCTCTTCATACATTTTAAAAAGTACCTGCAAACGCTCCGCATCATCGGCAAAGGGCTTTTTGCGGTACAGGGCATCCACAGCCACATCAAGCGCCGTGTGTGCTTTTTGGAGCGCTTCCGGCATGGTTTCGGGATTGTACAGTTGCGCCAAGTTCATTTCCGGATAATAGTCGCGGGTGTCCAAGATGTTTTGGGCAAGTGCCTCTATTTCTGACTGTTGCTTCTGTGAGACTTGCGGCCAAGGGAAGGTATTGTAAACGATGGAGGCGGAATAACTATAATCACTTTTTAATCGGCCACCTATAGCTCGCATCCATGTCATATGCATATGAGAGGTCAATATGGCAAATTCAAATGTACCAGCTGAAAGTGCAAATATTTTATTGGACACTAAGGTATTTTTATCAAAAAACCTAATCGGTATATACGGACGGCGTTCAGAGGAAACTTCTGGAATTGCTAGAAAAGTTGCATCAAATATTCGTTCTACTTGAAACCGCGTAGGTGTGGTGGCAAGACGTTGTGTCCCTACTCGTGTGCTCGCCTTTCTATAGTTTTGAACAGCATGGACACGACTCGTGACTGTTGACAAGTTCTGTATTTCTTCGTCAGAACAATTGCCAAGCCATAAACAATAACGTTTATAGCCGTTTATAAGTTCCTTCGAGCCAATCCAAGGTTTGAAATATTTCTCAGATGCTGGCTCCGTCTCTATAAACTGCGCTTTCTCTTGTTCTGTAAAAAGAAAATATCCACCATCAATAGGCTGGTTCCCAATACCAATGTGCTGAATGGGGGATAGTGGATGGCTATGTCCGTTGATAAACTGCGTTGCAGCATTAACAAGATAGGGATTGATATTTTCTACAAGACGACAATCGGTCGTACTGAAAAGCTTTTTCCCTTTATGTTGGTTTATATGACAAAATCCCACAATGACGCACAGCACCGCCGCCTTGCCC
>CAYJHT010000436.1:0-2198 GCA_964369615.1 uncultured Desulfovibrionaceae bacterium | reverse complement strand
CAGCCCACAGAAACAGTCCCGTCCATACACGCTCCTTCAGTGTATTTACACCACACAAAACCCAAAAAACATATTTTAGTGCCGCCATGATACTAAATAACAACATTTAGTGCCAAAAAAGCTACACAAAATACAAAAAGATGTCACCTAGTGTGGTGGATTCCATATGCTCTCTTGCAGAGAATAGTTTGAATTGGTGCGATTATAGATGATTTTTAACTTTTATGTCAAATACAAGAATTTTTTCCAGCAAAATTGAGCGAACACTCAATTTTTGTCATAATATTTTGATAAAAAATGTTTTTTCGACAAATACACAGGATATAATCAAGAAAAAAGACACTTTGTGAAAAAAATAACTTTCAAAATGAGCCTCGATACCCCACAACACAAACACCCGACACCCCACAAAAAAAACATACAAAGAATTATTTTTCCGTAAAAAGTCTTCCGCGAACAACAGCATCACGCCCAAAACGCGCACGCAAAGTGTCCAATGTCGCGTCAAGCGACGCATTCCGTGCAACTCGCTCTGCACGCCTCTCCTCTGCCTCCTTTTGCGCGCGCGAAGGAAGAAAAGCTTGCGTCCCGACATGGCGCTCCTCAAAACCGGAAACACTCAGACCTATAAGACGCACAGCCTTTGGCAATGGGCTCTCCCGAAGAAGAGTGCACGCGTGAAAAAATATGTCCTGCGTGCCATTTATATTCTCTCTCAAGGTGCGGCTTCGTGTAATTTGCTGAAAATCCGTATACTTCACCTTGAGAGTCACAGTGCGCCCGCGCAAAGCCTGTCTACGCAAGGACGCGCCAACGCGCTCCGCTTGCGCAAAAAGTGCACGCTCTAGCACCTCCATGTCCCATGTGTCCTTTTCAAGGGTCTTCTCAGCACTTTCTGATTTTGGCGGCGCCAAGGGCGCAACCTTGCGCGCATCATTCCCATGCGCACGCTGCCAAAGCTGTACCCCCGCCTTCCCAAAACGACGCTGCCAAAAATCCTCAGGCAAACGCTGCACATCAGCGCCTGTACGTACAGAAAGAGTACGCAACTCTGCCGCAAACTTCTTCCCCACACCCGGAATACGCTCCACAGCAAGCCCCAACAAAAAAGCACTCACCTCATGAGGATAAATCACTGAAAGACCATCAGGCTTTCGCATATCGGAGGCTATTTTTGCAAGAAATTTCACCGTACAAGCTCCCACAGAGCACGTAAGCCCGCCTGTCGCCTCATACACAGCCTCCTTCATCCGAATACCAATATTCTCAATAGAACCAAAAAGCCGTTCAAGCCCCTCCGCATCCACATAAGCTTCATCAATAGAAGCCGGTTCCACAAGAGGAGAAAAAGCCCCAAGTGCCTTCATAACACGCTGAGAAAGCTCTACATAGCGCTCGCGTCTGCCGGGCAAGAAAACACCTTGAGGACACAGCCTTTGCGCCACAGGCACAGGAACACCCGAGCGCACGCCAAAAACTCGTGCCTCATAAGACGCCGCCGACACAACACCACGCGAACCCACACCCACAATAACAGGCCTGCCCCGCAATTCCGGCGCGTCAAGCTGCTCCACAGACGCAAAAAAAGCGTCCATATCTATATGGATTATCCACGCTGTCATTTTCTTTTTGGTTTCCACATATTATCCTATAGAATTTTTATTTCTTTTTTTTCTTTTTTCTTTTTTTAAGTTTTTTTCTTGGGGTAACTTTTTTTAGGAAAAAAAAGTTTCCCCCCAAACCCCCCTTCAAAAAAACCACCTGTTTAACGCGTAAAAACAGCTGTCGAATCATTTTCCTTGTCATTCCACGTCTACTTTTAGGAAGCTTGAATACTTCATTTTATGCATTTGATATTTTATGTTTTTTTCTGAAAAAAATTGCAACAACTTTGATTTAGAGATGGAATATACGAGCTTTGTATGTTTGAATGTGTAATTTTAGATTTTACAAGACACTAGAGAATCTTCAAATAGTTATAAAAACATACTTTTTAGATTTTTCATTTGGGAGCGCCAATTGTGTAGTTAAACAGATGGTTTTTTTGAAGGGGGGACCTGCCCGAAGGGTGCCGAAGGCATAGCCCTTAGGCGAGGAACGAGCCTTAGGGATACAGAGAGCAGAGCTGTGGGGGGAAACTTTTTTTCCCAAAAAAAGTTTCCCCCCACAAGCCTTTCAGAAAAAACAAAATAAACTTT
>CAYJHT010000435.1:0-2203 GCA_964369615.1 uncultured Desulfovibrionaceae bacterium | reverse complement strand
CCAAGAAAAAACTTAAAAAAATAAAAAATGAAAAATAAAAAATGAAAAATAAAAAATGAAAAATAAAAAATGAAAAATAAAAAAATTTTTCCCCAACCCCCCTTCAAAAAATATCTTTTTTCGAAAAACCAAATCGGAGTGGCGTTAAACATGCATTGACAGGAGATTTTTTTTTTTTCACTATGGCGCACGTTTTCATGTATTTTGGACATTATATGGATTGCAACTCGATATGCGAGGTGTTTATGTTTCAAGTGCCTGAAAAGAAGCTTGTAAAAACCTGTATCACGGTTACTGACTATACTCAATTTGTCAATGAAAAAATTTGTCTTGCAGGTGTTAATAACACGGGAAAAACATTTAGACTTTTGCCCTATGTGACCCACGATGTGTACCATCAACAGGGCATCTTTCTTGCTTCTAAGCTTTTTATTTTAGGCAAATTTATGCCCTGCGACAATCCGCATGTTGAGGATTTTTATCTTGTGAAACTTTTAAAAGTCCTTGAGGAGCTAGATATTACTGCTTTTCGTGCGGCGCTTGAGCGCACGTGTGCCAAGGATATTTCATTATATTTCGGTGATATAGGCGAGGATAGGAGCATGCCTGATGCTGCCGATGCCATGTGTTCTCTTATTACTGTGCGAGTTAAGCCGCATGATATTGAAGCTGTAGAGCATTCTCATCGCAATAGATTGCGTCTTAATTTTACGCTTGCCACTGGTAAGACCTATAAAAACGTTTCCTTGCGGCAATTTAATCATATAAGCGGTTTGACGGATGACAATGTGCGTGAAAGACTCTCGCTTATAAACACACGCATTCAGCGGAGCGAGACTATCTATGTGCGTCTTGGCATAACACGTCGGACAAATGGTTTGCATTGGTTGCAGGCAAATGGCATCTATTTTTTTGAATAAAGCGAGTCGGCATGGGGAATTTATTCACAGTAGGCTATACGGCGTATCCACAAGAGCTTTTTATAGAAGCGCTCAAGCATCACCATATAGATGTCGTCGCAGACGTGCGCAGTGCTCCTTTTAGCGCCTATTACAAGGATTTTAACCAAGACGTCCTGCAAGCGCAACTCAAGCAGCAGGGTTTTCTTTATGTATTTTTGGGTAAGGAATTGGGCGCACGGCCTGAGGATCGTTCTGTGTATGTAGATGGGCGTGTTGATTTTGACCTTGTGCGTCGCGCACCTTTCTTTGTCCAAGGGCTCCAGCGACTGCGCACGGGTTTGCAGCAGTATAATGTTGCTTTGCTCTGTGCGGAAAAGGATCCCATCCAATGTCATCGCTCCATACTCATTTGTAAAGAGCTTTGCGCAGAGCATACAGTCCAGCATATTTTTGAAAAAAAATATGTAGATATGCCTGCTTTTGTGCTTGAGAGTCATGCGTCCTTGGAAACACGACTGCTCACCATACATTTTAAAAACCAATATAGCTTGTTTTATTCTGAAAAACAAATGCTTACTGAGGCTTATAAGAAGCAAGGGACGCATATATCCTATCAAGAGGAGGATGAAAACTATGAGTACGGAGAGTAAGCTCATGAAGAATATAACACTCTATACCATCGGCTATACAAAAAAGAGCGCCGAAGCTTTTTTTGGCGCACTGCAAGAGCACGATATCCGCACCCTTATTGACGTGCGCCTTAACACTCAATCACAGCTTGCGGCCTTTGCCAAGGCAAGCGATCTCATATATTTTTTACGCGCCCTTGTTTCGTGCGACTATGTGCATATGGTTGAATTTGCCCCCACAAAGGAATTGCTTAAGGAGTATCAAGCAAAACATATCGACTGGCAGGGTTACGAAGCACATTACAAGGCGCATATAAAGGATGTGCCCCTTGCGTTGCTTTTGGAACGTGTCACACAAGATCGGTCTTGTCTTCTTTGCAGTGAGTTCAGCGCAGAGCAGTGCCACAGGCGTTTACTGGCGGAATATGTCGCCTCCCGCTATGAAAACATAAGTATACAGCATATATAAAGCCACGGCATTTTCATTGTGTGAATTATTCTTAGTGGTGCTCGCCAGATACTCTTGAGACAGTTTGAAGGTTCACAGTTATCGTTTGAGAGTGCGGAAGAACTTTTAGAAAAACGCGTGGCTTTTTTCCATTACAAAGCGCCAACTGCCTAGTTAAACAGATGGTTTTTTTGAAAGATGAGATAGACCCGCTCCTAAGGCGC
>CAYJHT010000434.1:0-2207 GCA_964369615.1 uncultured Desulfovibrionaceae bacterium | reverse complement strand
CCACACCCCCCTTCAAAAAAAACATCTGTTTAACTCGTAGTTGGCGCTTTTTAATGGCGAAAATGAGAGATGATTGCCGATTTTGGTGAAACGTTCTCAAAAATCATCCGCGTCGTGGTAAAAGTTTTGCAAGTTCACTGTTGGAAAGAGATTTTGACACCCCGAAATCCTCCACAATCGTAAAAAATAAAGAGGACTCTATGCATTTAAGAAAACGAGTGCTTGTGACAGGCGGAGCCGGCTTTGTCGGCTCCCATTTGTGCGAACGCTTATTGAATGACGGGCACGAAGTTGTGTGCGTGGATAATTTCTTCACAAGCGCACGCCAAAACGTAGAGCATTTACTCGATAATAAATGCTTTGAACTTTTGCGCCATGATATCACATTCCCCCTCTATATCGAGGTGGATGAAATCTATAACCTCGCCTGCCCCGCATCACCAATCCACTATCAGCACGACCCCGTACAAACAATCAAAACCTGCGTACACGGTGCAATAAATGTCCTCGGCCTCGCAAAACGTATGAAAGCACGCGTTTTTCAAGCCTCAACGTCAGAAGTCTATGGCGATCCCGATATCCACCCACAAGTAGAAAGCTATTGGGGCAATGTCAATCCCATAGGCACACGCTCCTGCTACGATGAAGGAAAAAGATGCGCTGAATCCTTGTTTTTCGCCTATCACAGACAACACGACCTCCCCATCAAAGTAGGACGACTCTTCAATACCTACGGCCCACGTATGCACCCAAATGACGGACGCGTCGTCTCAAACTTTATCATGCAAGCACTACAAGGAAAAAATATCACCATCTACGGCGACGGAAGCCAAACACGCTCCTTCTGCTATATCGATGACCTCATCGACCTTATGGTACGCTTCATGAACTCGCGAGCAGACTTCGTAGGCCCCATGAACATGGGCAACCCAGGCGAATTTACCATCCGACAACTCGCAGAACACGTCGTTACACTCACAAAAAGTACATCAAAAATTATCTGCGAACCACTACCAGCCGATGACCCAAAACAACGCCAACCAGACATAAGCCTCGCAAAATCAGAACTCGATTGGGAACCACAAACACAATTACACGACGGACTCATGAAAACAATCGCCTATTTTGAACGCTTCATGAAGTAAGGCTGTTTTTAAAAAGAATTTGCTGGGGGAAGCTTTTTTTCTAAAAAGTTTTCCCCCAAGAAAAAAGTCGTCCTCAAAGCCATTTTTAAAAAAATTAAAATAAATAGTTATATAAAGTAAGATACGAGGAGCTTACATGTCGCACGCATGCGAGAACACAATCCCTTTGGAAATACAAAAAAATATTGCCATTATACTGCCTGCCTATAATGAAGCTCTCACTGTTGCGCAAAGTATTTTGGATTTTCATAAAGCACTGCCCGCCGCGCGTATCTATGTTGTAGATAATAATTCCACCGACAATACTCAGAAAATAGCAAAAGAAATAATGGACACTTACGCCATCCCCGGCACGGTTCTTTTTGAAAAAAAACAAGGCAAGGGAAATGCCGTGCGACGCGCCTTTATTGAAGTTGATGCCGAGGCCTATCTCCTCGCCGACGCTGACTGCACCTATCCTGCTGACCAAGCCGCAGCACTGCTTGCCCCCATCGTGCGACATGAAGCAGACATGGTTATCGGTGACAGAATTTCTGGTGGTGATTATAAAGCCGAGAATAAAAGACCATTACACAATTTTGGCAATACCCTCGTGCAACGCTTGGTGAACTTTGTCGGAAAGTCGAATTTTAAAGATATCTTGACAGGATACCGCGCTCTGAGTGCCCCGCTTGTGCGTAGTTATCCTCTTCTTGTAGAAGGCTTCCAAATTGAAACCGATATCAGCCTTTTTGCCATGCGTGCACGCCTACGCTGCTTAGAAGTCCCTATTCGCTATGTAGATAGGCCCGCAGGTTCCGTTTCGAAGCTCTCCACAATCAATGACGGTATACGCGTCCTACTCACCATTTTTCGTATCATGCGCTTTTATCGGCCACTAGGTTTTTTCGCGACATGTGCTGCCTTTTTTAGCATCCTCGGCCTTGTCTTGGGCATTCCTGTCGTGACTGAATTTATGCAGACCGGCTATATTACAAAAGTTCCCACAGCCATATTGGCAGCCGCTTTAGAAATTGTCGCGACAAACCTTTTGTCTGTAGGCTTAACACTCGACGCACTCGC
>CAYJHT010000433.1:0-2213 GCA_964369615.1 uncultured Desulfovibrionaceae bacterium | reverse complement strand
AAGTTTTTTATTTTTTTCTTGGGGGGAAACTTAAAAAAATAAAAAATAAAAAACTTTCCCCTAAACTCCCTTATAAAGTATCAAATGTTGCAAATTGCATAACAAGTCCTGCACGTCCTTGCGTCACTGAGCGTAAAGACGTCGCAAAACCAAAGAGCTTCGATAAGGGCGCAATACCTTGAATGCTTTTCACCATATGCCCCTTGTCATCAATATGCTCAACACGCCCACCACAGGTGCTGAAAAGATTTATGGCGCCGCCGACATGCTCGTCAGGGACGCTCATCTCTACAAACATGATGGGTTCTAGGAGTGTTGGTGAGGCTCTTGCAAAAGCATCTCGCACAGCAATTCCTGCCGCCATGTGATAACCCGGTGCAGAAGAAGCGCCTTCCTTTTTTTCCAAATGCGTCACACACACGCGCACATCTTGCACCGCATAGCCAAGGCATGGGCCGCTTTGCAAGGCGTCTTCAATACCTTGGATGCTTGCGTCAATCCATGCTTTATTGATGCCAAGCTTTGCGCATTCGCGCGCGTCTGTAAGGGCTTGTGGCGGTAAAAATTCCCCGAAAACAATCTCATTGCCCGTGCCCCGTGGTAAGGCTTCCATACTTATAGACACCTTGCCAAAATGATATTCCTTACCAAGCTCGCGGTCAAAAATTCCCTCAGCTGTGGCGCTTGTCATGATAGTTTCACGACAAAGCACTTGAGGCTGACCAGCACGCGGACGAGTGCCATATTCACGTTGCATACGCTCTAAAATGACATCAAGATGCAACTCCCCCATGCCGGACAGCATACGATGACCGGAACCTTCATCAATACGCACTCGCAAGGTGGGATCTTCCGTGGTATAACGCTCAAGAGCCTCATCAAGGGTGTTGCCCTCATCGGCATTGTGTGGTTCTAGCGCAAGGGTCATGACAGGTTCATAAGTATCAATAGATTCAAGTTGTACAAGGCGATCCTTGCTGACATAGGTCTGCCCTGTCTGCGCTGAACGTAAACCAACCACAGCCACAATATCACCGGCTCCTGCAATATCAAGCTGTTCACGATGGTCTGCGTGCAAACGATACAGGCGTTGTATCCTGTCCTCACAGGCTTCATGGACATTATAACATGCACCCCCTTCTTGAAGGGTGCCGGCATATATGCGTAAAAATGCCAATTTCCGTCCGCCATCCATAAGAACCTTAAAGACGAGTGCGGCAAGAGGTGCCTTGCTGTCCGCTTCAATAAAGACGGGTGTGTTTTCACTGTCCGCAGGCGCACAAGGTATTGCTACAGCTGGTGGTCTGTCTGCCGGAGAGGGCAAGAGCGCTGTCACAGCATCGAGGACATTTTGCACACCCACATTGCGCAGCGCAGAACCGCATAAGACAGGCGTCACTTGTCGTTCAATCGTTGCCTTGCGTAAAACAGCAAGAATATCATCGGGAGCAAGGCTTTCTCCTTCAAGGTAGCGTTCCAAGAACACTTCATCATGATCGGCAATGCTTTCCAAGAGGCGTTCACGCCACGGCGCCACAAGTGCAGCTTCTTCCTCGCTTAAAGGCTGTCGTGTTATTGTTTGTCCTTGGTCATCAAGAGAAAAATCAAGACGTTCTTCGGTGATTATATCAAGCAGTGCTGTAAAGTCTTCCCCTTGCCCCAAGGGCATTGTTAAAAGAACGGGTTGTATACGCAAGCGTTCTCGCAGTGCATCAAGCACAGCTTCCACATCTGCGCCGGCTCTATCGACTTTATTGATAAATACTATCTTGGGTACGGCAAAGGATTCAGATTGGCGCCATACGGTTTCAGATTGTGGCTCCACTCCTCCCACTGCGCAAAAAACGCCCACTGCTCCATCAAGGACGCGCAAGCAGCGTTCTACTTCCATAGTAAAATCCACATGTCCGGGTGTATCAATAATATTTATGTCAAAGGACATGTCGCGCCATTGCCATTGGCACATCGTACACGCCGATGTAATGGTAATTCCTCGTTCTTGTTCTTCCGGCAAGTAGTCCATAGTAGCGGTGCCATTGTGCACTTCGCCCATGCGATGGATTTTTTGCGTATAAAAAAGCATGCGTTCGGTAAGCGTTGTTTTACCTGCGTCAATATGCGCAATGATACCAATATTACGCAATCTTTGCACTGTATGTATCATCATAGAGCACCACCAAGTTTTTATTATTATTATTTTTTTTTGCGGGGGG
>CAYJHT010000432.1:0-2215 GCA_964369615.1 uncultured Desulfovibrionaceae bacterium | reverse complement strand
TTTCCCCCCACAAAATCTAAGAAAATAAAAAATATTAAAAAACAAACAATTACACTGGCATCATGCCTTTCAAATCGCCTTGCCCTGTGGATTCGATGACGGCGCGCCAGACGGGCGATTGAATGTTGAGCTTGCGCCGTGAGCGTGTGACCATGTCGAGGGGGAGGTGGACAAAGTGGTCTTGTACTTTTGCAATGACCATGTGTGTGCGCCCTGCCATGGCGGCGTGGACGGCATGTTGTCCGAGGAAGCCGCAGTAGACGCGGTCGTTTGCGTTGGCAGGTACGGAGCGAATCATATAGCTAGGGTCGATGGCTTTGAGGACGTGATCCATTTTCATTTCTGTGAGATATGATTTTATTTCTTTTTTTAAATAGCTTGTAATATCGCCGAGTTTGTAGTTTCCGGAGGCGTCTGTGTCGCCTTTTTTTGCAGCTTCCTCTTTGAGCAGATGTTGGCCTGCGCCTTCTGCGACGACGATGACGGCGTGTTTTCTGGCGGCGAGGCGTTTATGGAGTGCGGGGAGGAGTCCGCCTTCGCCGTGGAGTGTGAAGGGGGCTTCTGGTATGAGGACGAAGTTGACTTCTTTGAGTGCGAGTGTCGCCATGGCGGCAATGAAGCCGGATTCGCGCCCCATGAGTTTGACGAGGCCGATGCCATTGTGTGCGCACATAGCTTCTGTGTGTGCGGATTGTATGGCCTCTGTGGCGATATCGACGGCGGTGTCAAATCCAAAAGATTTTGGGACGAAGTTTATGTCATTGTCGATAGTTTTTGGGATGCCGATGACGCTTATGCGTAAGTTACGTGCTTGTATTTCTCGGCTGATACTGGCGGCAGCCTTCATGGTGCCGTCTCCGCCGATGATAAAGAGGATGCTGATATTCATGCGCTCGAGTGTATCGACAATGGCTTCCGGCGATTGGGGGCCGCGCGATGAGCCAAGAGTTGTGCCGCCGAAGAGGTGGATTTCTCCGACACTGCCGACGGTCATTTCTTGCACTTTGTGTTTGTAGGATGAGATGAAGCCTTCAAGCCCGTATCTGAAGCCTAGTATGCCGGGTACTTGGTAGGCGTGGTGGGCTTGAAGGACGAGGGATCTTATAACATCGTTGATGCCCGGGCAGAGGCCGCCGCATGTGACGATGGCGCATTTTGCGCGTGTGGGGTCAAAGTAGAGGTTTTTTCGAGGGCCTGCGGCTTCAAATCCGAGGAGTGTTGGCTCGCTTATTTCAGAGGAAAAGTCTGCATCTACGTAGATATTGATTTTTTTATCGTCTGCCCAATCGCGATAGGGGAGTGATGAGGGCATCTTTGTTGGGCCTAATGATGCAATTTCCATACAAAAATCGGGGTTTTTGTGTATCTCGTGTTTTTGTTCTGTGGCTGACATGCTATGCTCCTGTGGGCAGTTGAAGTTCTGTTGCATTGGCGCTCATGGCATCAATGGCGAGCTGTAGGAATGCGTCGAGTTCGAGTCCGATTTTTTCGCATTGTCGGATATTTTCGCGGCTGACGCTTGCAGCAAAGGCTTTGTCCTTCATTTTTTTCTTCAAACTTTTTGCTTGCATGCCGCAGATGCCTGTGGGGCGGACGAGTGCGGCAGTGACTATAAGGCCTGTGACGCTTTCACCGCAGCGCAGGGCGAAGTCTAGGTCTGTTGTGGGTCTTGTCCCGTTCATTTCGCCATTGTGTGCGCGAATGGCGGTGCGTGCGTCGTCGCAGATGAGGCCGTCGAGCATCTCGCTGGCCACAAGTCCGTGTTTTTCCGGTGTGCTGGCGGTGCTGGCATAGTCAAGGTCATGGAGGAGGCCAGTAAGAGCCCACATGTCAACAGTATCATCTGTCTTATTATCGATAACACGGTGTGCAAGAGCGCGGAGCACGGTTTCAGAAGCAAGGGCGTGTTGTATAAGATGCTTTTCGGGGCAATGTTCGTGCAAAAGTGTCAAGGCGTGTTGACGTGAAAGCGTTGTGTTCGTGCTCATAAAAACTCTTTTGAAGGGCTTATGTGTTTCGAAAAACGGACATATTCGGTGTATTATGTATGTCCGCGGTGTCCTTTGCGTTTTCTTACTGCCTGCAATAGCGGCGACGAATGGGGAGACCATAGTGTCTTTTGTACAGCATGGCAAGCAAAATAAAACAAGCGCAAGAGCAGATGCACGTCATTCTAATTTGCCCCGGAGTCTTCCATGGCCTTGACATCCGCTAA
>CAYJHT010000431.1:0-2218 GCA_964369615.1 uncultured Desulfovibrionaceae bacterium | reverse complement strand
TCCACACTTCCAAAATCAGCTTGTCAAAGTTGGTCATCTGTCCAACACGAGCCTGTTCTACGCTGTATGCGACCTTGCGTACAGGAGAATAGCTCGCATCAAGACGAATCAGACCAATATCCTCCGGCAAATCTTCGTGCATTTCAGCCGGAACATAGCCCTTGCCCATGCGTACTTCAAGCTCCATCTCAAGCGCGATATCTTCTGTGAGCTCTGCAATATGTTGCGTAGGATTAAGCACTTCAATATGCTGATTTTCCTGAATATCGGCCGCCGTCAGTGCACCTTTCTTAGAGACAGAAAGTGTAAGACGCTGTGGCTCTTCGGTATTCATGAGCAAGCGTACTTGCTTTAAGTTCAACACAATGTCGGTCATATCCTCAGCGACACCATGAATTGTAGTAAATTCGTGGTGAACCCCCACAACCTTCACCGCCACAATGGAGGCGCCTTGAAGTGAGGACAAAAGCACACGGCGCATAGCATTACCTATGGTATTGCCGTACCCACGCTCGAGAGGTTCACACACGAACTTGCCGTGCATGGTATTTCCCGGATAGCTTTCACGACGAATCTGATGCGGCTTAACAAGCTCTGCCCAGTTTCGTGTATTGATAAGCCGTTCGCCTTGTTTGATAAGCATAAAGGCCCCCATCTACTTGGAATAGAGTTCGACGATCATGTTCTCGTTGATAGGGAACTGAATATCATCACGCTGTGGCAAGGCTTTCACAGTGCCCTTAAAAGCGGCGCCATCGGCCTCAAGCCAAGCGGGACAACCACGGCGTGCAATAACTTCCTGTGCTTCTGCAAGCACGGGAATTTTGCGGTTTTTCTCTGGAACTTCCAGCACATCGCCCACGCGCACTTGCAAGGAGGGGATGGACACCTTACGACCGTTCAGCGTGAAAATGCCATGGCGTACAAGCTGACGTGCTTGGTTACGCGAATTGGCAAAACCCAAACGATACACAACATTGTCAAGACGACGCTCAAGCAAGGAGAGCAAATGCTCACCTGTTACGCCTTTTGCGCGATCTGCCATGATAAAGTAGCCGTGGAATTGCTTTTCAAGAACGCCGTAAGTGCGACGCACCTTTTGCTTCTCACGCAACTGCACAGCATAGTCACTGATTTTCTTACGCGCGCGGCCATGCTGACCGGGGGCATAAGGACGACGGTCATATGCGCACTTATCTGTGTAGCACCGATCGCCCTTCAAAAAGAGCTTGGTGCCCTCACGGCGGCACATACGACATTTGGCTTCGGTATATTTAGCCATACTAATTCCTTATAGGCTTTCGTGAAAATTCACTCGTACTGCCATAGAAAATTTATACAAAACAAGCAGTACAAAAAAGACCATTTCAAAATTTCTTCGCAAAGAGGCTTGCACCCCGCCCGCTTCACTGCAAAAAAATGCAAGTGTCCACTGGCAGCGGGGCACCTCCTGCATAAAGAAGATTTACGCAAAAATCTTCTTCTACCAAATACTAGACGCGACGGCGCTTTGGTGGACGACAGCCATTGTGGGGAATGGGTGTAACATCACGAATAAAAGCTACCTTAAAGCCCACTGAATTTATGGCGCGCATGGCCGCTTCGCGACCAGAACCTGGACCTTTCACATACACACCAACGGTGCGCATGCCATTGTCTTGCGCCTTGCGGGCAGCCGTCTCAGCGGCTACTTGCGCTGCAAAGGGGGTGGACTTACGCGAACCCTTAAAGCCGCTTTGTCCAGCCGAAGCCCAGCTCACAGCATTGCCACGCGTATCGGTAAAAGTAATAATCGTATTGTTAAAAGAAGCCTGAATGTGCGCTATGCCCACAGGGATATTCTTCTTTTCCTTTTTTTTGACCGCTCTTCTAGGTCTTGCCATAGTTATTCCTCTGATCGGATCTCAACAACACATCGTGACCCGGCTGATTTGAGCCCGCTCTTCCATGCACATCTGCAAAGATTTAAGCACTCTCACCTAAGCGAACGGGCTTTGTGCGAAGAACCATTATTTCTTTTTGCCAACAGCACCACGACGCGGCCCTTTACGGGTACGCGCATTTGTGTGCGTACGCTGCCCATGTACAGGCAACCCACGGCGATGGCGGAGGCCACGATAGCAGCCAATGTCCATAAGACGCTTGATATTGCTTACTACTTCACGGCGAAGGTCACCCTCCACCTTGTAGTTCTGCTCAAGCTCTTTACGAATTTCGT
>CAYJHT010000430.1:0-2249 GCA_964369615.1 uncultured Desulfovibrionaceae bacterium | reverse complement strand
CCCAAACCCCTTTCAAAAAAACACACTGCTAGCGTTTCAGATATATATCTAATGCATCCATAGCTTTCTTAATATTACTTAGGGAATTTGCATAGGAGAGGCGCAAAAAGCCTTCGGCTTGTGAACCGAAATCTACGCCGGGTGTCAGAGCGACATGCGCTTTGTCAAGGATATCATAGGCAAGGCGTACTGAGCTGCCACCGTGTTTTGCGGCGAGTTTTTTTGCATTGAAAAGCACGTAGAATGCGCCGCGTGGGTCTACTGGAATGGAAAAGCCAAGGTCGCGTAGGGCGGCAAGGACGTAGCGCCGGCGTGTATTGTATTCGGCGCACATTGCAGCAACGTCGGCGTGCGCATGTTGCAAAGCGCATACTCCCGCTTCTTGTACAACAGCATTGGTACACACCATAAAATTTTGCATAAGCACTGTGAGAGGACGTATCATATTTTCTGGTACAATCAGATAGCCAAGGCGCCAGCCTGTCATGGCATAGGCTTTGGAAAAACCGCCGATGACAACGGCGTTCTTTGTAAATTCAAGGATGCTATGTTCGCCGCCTTCATAGGTAAGGCCGTGATATATTTCATCAGAAATAAGTAAGGGGCCGTGTCCGTCTTGAGTTGTGTGCGCGTCTACTATATCAGCTAAGGTTTTGAGTTGTCCTTCTTCCATGACAATGCCTGTGGGATTGGAAGGAGAGTTGCAAAAAATTGCTTTTGTTTTGCTGTTAATGGCGCGTTCTACGTCCTTGGGGTCATAGAGGAAGCCGTTTTCTTCCTGTGTGAGGATGGAACGCACTGTAGCGCCGGCGTAGGTGACAAAGTTTGGATAACATGCATAGGCGGGATCTGAAATAATCACTTCATCACCTGCGTTCAGGAGGGCGCTAAAAAAAAGCATCATGGCTATGGAGGAGCCGGGGAAGACGCAGACTTGTTCGGCTTTAATATGTACATTATACCGGCTTAAATAATATGCAGCAATGGCATTGCGTAGGGAGGGCGTGCCTTGTGCTGAAGTGTAATGTGTCATTCCGGCATCAAGCGCTTTTTTTGCTGTATCTACGATGCATTGAGGTGTATTAAAATCTGGTTCTCCTATTTCGAGACGAATAATATCATGGCCTTGCTTTTGCAGTTGTTGGGCATGGTCCATGACTTCCATAGCAAGAAAAGGGGTGACATCGTGACAACGACTTGCAAAGGGAGAGGGCAGGGGAGTTGGGGATTGTGATATATTATTCCCGACATGAGACATATTCGACATGATAGTTTTCCTGTATGCGTGTTAAGCAGATAGGCAGATGCCCGTTAAAAATTTGTGGGGAGGCATTTCTTTTTCGGTCATGTAATAAAGACATACATAACCGAATAAATAAGTGAAATTTGACGTAGAGCCTGCTTCGATAAGGGTGCAAAGGCGCATTTGCCGACAGCGTCTAGCTCGTGTCTTTATAAAGTATTGCTTCTTAGCTGGATAAAAAGACAGTTAAAAGAAAGCTGAGTAGCCAAACGATAGCGCGACGCATCACAAAGGTCACAGGTTCGCCCTTGCCTTGTAAGGCTCTGCGCACGAAAAACACCATACTGATAACACTGCCAAGAGCGTAAAAGAAGAGAAAGCCAAGACCTGCGAAAAAGTCAAATTGGATTGCAAGGCCTATAGCAGTAGCAAGCAGTATTAAGGAGGGCAGGCATGAAGCGGTATTCTTTTGCCGTCTAAAGGCACCGGCGCCTTGAAAAACATTGCCCTGAAAAGAGCCACCTTGTGTAAAATTCCAAAAGTTTATGCGTTCACCGTTTGTCGTATTTGTCGTGTGCTCACTCCTTTGTCCGTGACCGTATTTTTCTTGTGCTTGTTCGGGGGGGATGATTTCGACATCTGTGGCTTCCCGTACGGTATTGCTCTGAGTTTTATTTGTAGAAGCGTCATTTTTGTTATTATCTTCCGCGTGTTTGCGTTCAGAGGCGCAATGGGGGCATTGGTTATTTGGGGAAGATGTGTGAGGTTCTGTATTTTCACAGTGTGGGCACGACATACACGCTCTCCTTTGGCAACATATTATTGTATTGATTACACATAACAAAGCATAGGTATTTATCTAAAAATATCTTGTCTTTGTCAAGCACTTTTGTTTTTTTACAAGGCTTGTCATGACAGCTAGTGCCTTGTGTTTTCTAAAAATTTATTTTGTTTTTTCTGAAAGGCTTGTGGGGGGAAACTTTTTTTGGGAAAAAAAGCTTTCCCC
>CAYJHT010000429.1:0-2251 GCA_964369615.1 uncultured Desulfovibrionaceae bacterium | reverse complement strand
TAGCAGCTCGCATCAGTAATGAACAGGAACGCTGGCTGAAGGATTATTTTCGCACGAAGAGTGCAGGGGCAGAATTTATTTTGCCGTGGGCTGTGGACACTTTTTTCCGCGCCATTTCAAGCCTCAAAGGGACGTTCAGCGCAGCAGAGTTGAAAACCATTGTTGAAGCCCATAAAGATTTGAAATTGCTTCCGGATCACACACGCCTGTCCTATTTGCACTTGCGCGTTATGGACGCGTGCGACGTGAGTAGTATTCACTTAAAACACGGCGCCACCAAGGCTAATTTGGAAGTGAAAATCAAGCGTCTTGACGACACCCAAGCCACCGCATTAATGGTATGGGCGTCAGCTTTTTGGGTGAGTAAGCAAGTTTCCACCGACAGCTTAGACGACTACATCAAGGTATATTAAATATATCAAAACCTTTTATAGCTTGGCCTCATATTTGCATTATGCAAAGTACTTTGGGTCAGGCACCGATATTTACTGTGCGCCTGTCTTTTGTGGTGGCTGCCTAACCCCACATAAAGTGCGCAAAGTAAAATGGTGCTAGCTGTACCATAGAAAAGGTTTAGGGAGCGTAAAGGACGAAGTTACGCTCCCTAAGTTTTTTATACAAAGCCATGCTCCTCTCACATACTTTTTTTGAAAAAGGCATGATTGCTTCGCTTTAACGCACAATGATAGCGCGAGAATCTGCCCCCCCCTTCAGAGTCTCTCTTTTATTCTCCCTCATAACCACAAGAAAGCACACGACGCAATAATGCGCTTCTAATAAGGATGTTCGCGTGAAAAGAGACAATAAAGACATGCTCAGGACGCCCGTTGTCCCTTTGTTTTTTGCCTATAGCATCCCATGGACACTGTCCATGCTCACGCTTTCTTCAGCGGGTCTTGTAGATGGCATCTTTATCGGGCAATACGTAGGCCCCTTAGCCTTAGCGGCGGTGAATATTATTTGGCCTGTCTATTCCCTTGTCATGGGCGTGGGTATTGCACTGGCAGCCGGCGGCGGTGTGCGTTGCGCAGCCTATTTTGCCAAGGGGGAAAACGCAAAGGCGCAAGGCATCTTCACCAATTGCCTCTTGTTCATGCTCCTCTTCAGCCTATGTGTCATGCCTCCCTGCTTTTTCTATGCCGAGAACATCGTGCATATGCTGGGCGCTGACGATACCATACGTGATGATGCACTCAGCTATTTTCACATTGCTACCTACTTCTTCCCCATCCTTTGCGTAGGCCTCGTACTCTCATTCTTTTTACGCGTCGATGAACGACCCACACTCGCAGCTCTTGGATATGTACTCACAGCCGCTGTCAACATGCTCCTTGACTATCTCTTTATAGTACAATTTGGATGGGGCATACGCGGCGCCGCACTCGCCACAGGACTTGGCTACACATCCATGTTCATTTTCCATATATGGGGCTATTGGTTTACAAAAACGCCGCGACGCCTTGCTCTGATCCCTTCGCGTACACAATGGCGCGAAGTCTTCACCGCCATATGGAATGGTATCTCCGAAATGATAAGCGAAATGTCAACAGGCATCGTCCTCATCATCATAAATGTGGCAATGATGCGCATGGCAGGCGCACAAGGCGTGGCCGCCTTTACGATTGTCAACTATCTCAACTGGGTTTGCCTCATTCTTTGCTTTGGCTTTGCAGACTCTCTCAGCCCCCTTGTAAGTGCCAACTACGCAAAAATGCAAGCCTCACGCGTGCGAGCATTGCTAAAAGTGGCCTTAGTGACTGTGACGACAGTCGGACTGACATGTTTTACACTTATGAGCCTCTTTCCCCATGAACTGATTGCTCTTTTTCTACCCGACGGACAAAACACGCACTCAAGTCGCGTCGCAGAAGATTTCATGTCTATAAGCCGCTTCTTATTCCTTTTCTGCGGTGCAAACATTGTACTTACAGCCTACCTCACAGGTCTTCTACAAGCAGCAGCCTCCGCCCTTGTAGCGCTCTTACGCTCACTCATCCTCCCCTTCCTCCTCGTCTCAACCCTGCCCCTACTATGGGACTACAAAGGCGTTGCCCTCGCTCTGCCTGTCGCTGAGCTCATCACCCTCACTGTGGCACTGTTCCTCTGTCGCAGACTCGCACCACAAAAAAGCACGCGTCACCACATAGATGGATCTTAGGTTTGTTTTTTGAAAGTTTATTTTTATTTTTTAAAGACCGCTTGGGGGGAAACTTTTTTTGGGAAAAAAAAGTTTCCCCCCAAACCCCCCTTC
>CAYJHT010000428.1:0-2252 GCA_964369615.1 uncultured Desulfovibrionaceae bacterium | reverse complement strand
CCCAGCGTTACGCGCATTTATGCCCCAGCGCGGAACGTCAAGCCGTTATGGCACTACATGGCGCACTGGATGAACCGAAGGCGGCAACGAGAACAAACTTCAAAGCAAAGAGAGCGTAGTATGAATGACTTTCCAAAACTAAAAAGTTTTTATAAAAGAACAGAATGGGCAATAGAAACAAAATATTTTCACCACAATGCTACAAAAATAAGAAACCTTATGCCCGCTCTTTTTGGCTATACACTTGAAATATTTGCGGCGATTATGGACTATCAATATCGTTGTACAGGGGTGTACGCAGTTGGAACTGGCAAGACTTTATATGAGTCAAAGCCATGCAATATTTCTCTGTCTACGCAAGAAATTGTAGCTGATATTTTGCAAGAAATGCAAGGAGACTTTCTTGCAGGTGAATTGAAAGCACTGGATGCCGAATGGAAGGAGCTTGATACCTTTATACGACCTTTGTACTTCCTTGTGTGGGTAAAAAATTGGTGTACTAACAATGAGTACAATTTTCCTCAAAATGTAAATGCTATCCTTGAAGAGCTACAGGCCAAGCAATGCAAGCACGATGAAGAAAATACAAGCCATATTCCACAAGAAATTGTGCTACAATATGAAGAATGTATATCTAGAGAAACTAAGGTAAATAAAAAACGTCTTGGTGTACTCATTGGTGCAGCTCAGGGCAAAGACAATCAACAGCTAGTAGACGAGTTTTACCCTAGAAGTGGGAAAGGTAATATAAGCGGCTATATAAAAGAAGCCAAGAACATTGCCCATGAGTTAGGACTTCCCCCATTAGATGAATATATGCCAGAGGCGAGAAAAAATAGAAAGTCGTGACCCCCTCACGAAAAAAACTTTTACAGCACTTTGTAAGGCATTAAAATAATAATGCTTTGCAAAGTGTTTTTTTTGTTTCGTGACCTTGCGGTGACCCCACGTCACGAACGCAAACTACACTCATGAACCTTTACCAACCCTTTACGGGTAAGGAGCGACTTTATGAGTGCGACACAATGGCAGGAATTATCAAGGCAGTGGCCACCATACATGAACAGAAAACAAGTTGCCGATGCAAGCGGCGGCGTAGTTGCGGCGCAAACTTTGGCAAATAAGGATTCTAAAGGTATTGGCATCGGCGGCAAGCGTGTGATTGGAAAAAGAGTCTGCTACCCTAAGCATGAAGTTTTGACATGGCTTGAGACCTTCACAGGGGAAGTACGAGCCTCTGCCGAGGTGTAAATCATGCTGATAACTAACACAGAAACCACACGAAAAAGCCCCACCAACGAGCAGGAAGCGGGGCAGGAAAATTTGCACGATGGAACAGCAAACAACCAAGGAAATTTTGCCGAAAATGGGGCAAAAAGTCAAGCAGTTTGTATCCCGCAAAATACGCCGGATGAGTTGAAACCGTACCTCCGTTTTGTTGTGTGGGCATTATCTCACGACCCCAGCAAACCGAAGCCCGACAAAGTGCCATTTGACCCAAAGACGCTCAAACTTGCGAGCGTTGGCAATCGTTTAACATGGGGCACGTTTGAACAGGCATGTCAGGTGTATGACAAGCGCAAGGGAAAGCATTTTACATTCAGAAGTAAAGACGGCACACGAAATGGCATTTTTTCCGGCATTGGCTTTGTCTTGGATGAAGAGCTTGGCCTTGTGGGCGTTGACCTTGACGGATGCGTCAGGCCAGACGGAAGTCTTGAGCCGTGGGCACAAGAATTTGTGGACGTGCTCAATACTTACACAGAAGTGAGTCCCTCTGGTACAGGATTGCGCCTTTTTGTGTTTGCCACATTACCAAAAGGAAGACGGCGCAAGGGTAAGATTGAGCTGTACACGTCAGGGCGATACCTAACCCTCACTGGCAACATTTACGGCGAGAAAAAACCCATTGCGCACCGTCAGAACGAGATAGCAAGTCTGTACGAAAAGCATTTTTCGGCACCGAAAACAAAGCCAGTACAAACACAGTTTACACCCCCCGCAACCTTGAGCGATGCTGAACTTTTGGGCGTGGCCTTCCGTTCCAAGAATGGCGCAGAAATTAAGGCACTGTACGAGGGTGACATGAGCAGATACAGCAGTCAATCCGAGGCTGATTTAGCTTTGTGTTCGTCCCTTGCATTCTACACGCAAAAAGATGAGTCACGCATGGATAGCCTTTTTCGTTCGTCCGGCCTCATGCGTCCAAAGTGGGATGAGCTTCACGGAAATAAGACATATGGCATGATGAC
>CAYJHT010000427.1:0-2252 GCA_964369615.1 uncultured Desulfovibrionaceae bacterium | reverse complement strand
CTTTCAAATACAAATCCTTCGACGCGTATGTACTACCTTCCTATCAGAAAAACAGTATACATCTTAAATAAGATTATGCATTTGCAAGCTTACGCATACTTGTTCGATTCTCCACCGCCGCGTATATAATACCAGCAAAAACAAGGCAGGCACCCAAAGCTTGGGAAATTTGAAGACTTTCACCCAAAACATAATACGCCGCAATACAACTAAAGATAGGCTTGCAATAAAACAACAAACCGGCGCGCGTATTGCCAATATGCGATACGCAATAATCCCATGCCATAAATGCAATCACTGACTGGAAAATCCCCATAAAGACGATAGCACTTATATGAGGCAGGGTAAATGCGCTGAAACCATCTTCCATGATACGCCATGCGGCAAAAGGTGCCATAAGAATGCATCCCACTATCGCACAAAGTGCAAGAAAAAAAACATGAGAAATACGTTCTGGCTTAAATACCATCAGCGTCGAATAAAGCGCAAAGCACACAGCAGATAAAAGCATCCAGATATCACCCTCAACAAAATGAAGCTTATAGATATTTTCTAAGTTGCCATGCAGCAAAAGAATAACAACGCCGGAAAGTGCGAAAGAATATCCCACGACTTGCCGCACGGTATTTTTTATGTGAAGTATCACTGTTGAAAATATCGCCATAAAAATCGGCGCAGTGGCACCAATAAGCGCCATATCCGTAGCCGAAATCGTATGTCCGGCCTGATAAACAAGAGTATTGCACAGCACAACACTCAAACTTGCTTGCACTGTCACAATAAACCATTCGTTGCGTCGTAATGTTTTGATTTTTAAAATGTCTTTCCAGACAAAGGGCAGCAAAATCACCACTGCCACAAGCCAGCGCGAAAAAGTAATCACAATAGGCGCAATATGCCCTGCCAGTACGCTGGACATAAGAACATTCATACTCCAGAACATAACAGCTACTATGCCTATAATTGAGGCCTGAATCATAGCAAACTCCTCGCAATCAAATAAGGACTGCTTATTTGAATATATTTTATATTTTTAATATGTTAAGAGTAGCATGGCGCGAGGACTGTGACAAGGGACTTGCAAGTCTTTTGAAAAAAAAGAGGGGTCACACATGACCCCGTAAAAGAAAGTTCTGGAAGAAAGGAAAGGTAGCTTATGCGACACATCCCTACTCATGTTTAAGATAAAAATGAGACAGTTCACCCTTGGCACAAACCTTATACTGCGGCATTGTGTCCGGAATATCCTCTGCTTGGGCAGCCCTAAGGTATTGTAATCCGCGTGCTGTAAGTGCGCTTTTACGCAGCGCTCGCAAGCACGACACGAGCACTTCATTATTGCCAAGAGCTGCGAGAAGGGCATCTTCATTTGACGCACATTCTAAAAGGAGTGTGTTGCGAGATGAAAGACTGAGAGTGATTTTCTCCTCTAAAACAATCCCTTCTTCGCGAAGTGCTTGCCTCATATATGCGATACAGTGATTTTGTACTCTCTCAATATGTGTTTCCAGTGCTTTTGCAGCGGCCTGACCATGCGTACCTATATTTTCTATAATGTGCGCAAGTGCATAGGAAGAAGAATTTTCATGATGAAAATCAGCATCTTCTACATTTTCAAGCCTTACGGGTACTCCTGCACAGTATGGAGACAAGCAAGAATCGTCCGACAGTGTATCTGGCGTGTGCTCGCAATGTACTATATGTGTTGTATGATTTGAATGTTTCACAGCGCCCTCCCGTGTGAAATTTTTTCCTGTAATATTCCTTTGCAGATACAAAGCAATATAGATGCCAAAACCCCCACAAATTACAGTAGCTTGAAAAATATTTTAATTTTTTCTAGAAATATTTATACTTTAGACTTTTTCATTTATATTTCAAAAGCACTATATTTCTTCTATACGGCAAAAAGTGCCCCTGTATACTTTGTAGTAATGATGGCCGAAGGTGACGGTGAAAGAACACTCTTAAAACAAAACGCGCGTCGCTTGTTTGTTCAAAAAAATCTTTTAAATTTTACAAGACACTACGAGTGCCTTGTCTTTTCTAAAAGTTTATTTTGTTTTTTCTGAAAGGCTTGTGGGGGGGGAACTTTTTTTGGGAAAAAAAAGCTTCCCCCCACAGCTCTGCTCTCTGTATCTGTAAGGCTCGTTCCTCACCTAACAGCTATGCCTTCGGCACCCTTCGGGCAGGTCCCCCCTTCAAAACGCGCTTGCTGTTCTACTAATGAAGAAAAAGCGCTATTCAATAAG
>CAYJHT010000426.1:0-2260 GCA_964369615.1 uncultured Desulfovibrionaceae bacterium | reverse complement strand
TTTTGGGAAAAAAAAGTTTCCCCCCACACCCCCCTTCAAAAAAACCATCTGTTTAGCATGTAAAAACAGCTGTCGAATGATTTTTTTCAAGTGGGCTTTTGCATTTAAATATGGCCTTTTAATCTGTACAAGGCACTCGTGACGTGTTTTTTCTAAAAGATTCTTTTGCGTTTTCCTCCTTATTATGAAGAATGCAAACAGTATTTTCAGGCAAAAATACAAAACATCTTTTAAAATTCCATTAGATAGCGCACCCCCCCTAGCTAAACTGATGTTTCTTTTAAAAGAAGAACCTGCCCGAAGGATGCTGTAAACATAAACCCTAGGCAAAGAACAGCGCTGTAGAGGAAAGCTTTTTTCCCAAAAAAAGTTTCCCCCAACAAGTATTTTCAAAACAACTTAGAGTCCCATGCCTTGCTGCCATGGAACACAGGAAAATTTTGTGTAAATTATGAAGCAATATCTCCGCTATCTTGGTCCATTGCTGGTGACCTGCATCTTCTTGGGCGCCATGTACTTACTCTATTTGAAATTACGTGTTTATAGCCTTGATCAAATACGTGAAAGTCTTTTACATATCCCCCATTGGCGTATTTGGGCATCTATAGGGCTCATGATTCTGAACTACATCATACTCATAGGCTATGACTGGCTTGCCCTACTTGCCATAAATAAACCGCTTCCTGCAGCACGCACAGCGATTGTTTCCTTTGTAGGACAAGCAATCAGCTACAATTTTGGTGCCTTGCTCGGCGGCACAACGGTTCGATATCGCTTCTATTCTGCATGGGGCTTTACATTACACGATATTGTACGCCTTGTACTTATGCTTGCAGTCACATTTTGGGTGGGCGCACTTGGCCTGTGTGGCTTGGTTTTTCTTGTAGCACCACCGGAAATTCCCGCAGAACTACTTGTAAAAATGCCTATCAAAGATGTGCGATTTCTTGGTGCGCTACTTCTTTTTATCGCCTGTGCCTATATTGTTGCGTGTCACTTCATTCGCAAACCTATAAAAATATTAAAAAAAGAATTCTATTTCCCCCCGCTCAAAATAGCTATCTGTCAACTTTTAGTAGCCGGTATCGATCTTATCGTTGCTGCCGCTTGTATGTATGTCCTTCTGCCGTCGCATCTAGATGTTGCCTTTATGCAATTCTTGCCAAGTTACCTTATGGCGCAAGTTGCTGTGGTGCTAACCCATGTTCCCGGTGGTGTAGGAGTGTTTGAACTTGTAATTCTACACCTGACACACACGCCTTACGAGGAAATTGTCGTTGCTGCCGTGCTCTCCTTCCGTATCATTTATTTTATTTTGCCCTTGCTTGCGGCTGCATTACTCTTTGCTATATATGAGCTTAGACAAAGAAAAAATACTTTGCGAGATGCCGGGCGCTGGCTCAATGTCCTTGCCAACAGCATCAATGCGTGGGCTACATTCAGCGCAGGCTTACTCCTTCTTATCACGACAACACTCCCTATCTGGAAACAAGGCACACTCTCACTCATTATTCACTGGCCGGCATGGATGGCAATTATCCTACACTGGCTTTGTATATTATCTGGCGCGCTACTCCTTTTTCTCGCATACGGCCTTGAACGACGACAAATTATTGCATGGCGTTTGAGCATGGGCGTTTTAATACTTGGTATTGTGTGCGCTTGCCTTAAGGGTTTACATGTTTTTGGTCTGACAGCTCTCCTACTCCCCTTACTCGTGGTTGCAGTCTCAAGTCGGCATTTTTATAGAAAATCTTTTTTTTGGGAGGAAGCATTCCCCCTACATTGGCTGTGGCCTATTTGGATTACCCTAATTATGTGCCTTGCGCTTGCCGCAACATTTGTGAGCGGAAAAGCCAATTTATGGAGCTGGGACGCAGATGTAGACGCAAGTATTAATCTCTATACCTTGCTTGCCACCTATGTCTTCTTGCTCATTGCATGGTTTTGGCGCATATCACGACGTAGAAAAATATCTTAATATTCACATAGTCACACCATTCTGATGTGTTTTTTTTGAAAGGGTTTTGGGGAAAAGCTTTTTTTATTTTTTTAAGTTTTTTTCTTGGGGGGAAACTTTTTTTAGGGAAACGCTGATTTAATCGAATTTTTGTTCTTTAACAAGGCAAGCGAATTTCGAGAAGCACGCGGTATATTATATATATAAGTGCTTCGCGAGATGAGTTTGACGCAGTTAAAGGGCAAAAAAACATTAAATCAGCGTTTCCTTAGAAAAAAAAGATTTCCCCCACACCCCCTT
>CAYJHT010000425.1:0-2280 GCA_964369615.1 uncultured Desulfovibrionaceae bacterium | reverse complement strand
AAAAAGAAGTGTATGTTTTTCATTAAAAAGCGCCTAGTTAAACAGATGTTTTTTTTGAAAGGGGGACCTGCCCGAAGGGTGCCGAAGGCATAGCCCTTAGGCGAGGAACGAGCCTTAGGGCTACAGAGAGCAGAACTGTGGGGCAAAAACTTTTTTCCCAAAAAAAGTTTCCCCCCACAAGCCTTTCAGAAAAAACAAAATAAACTTTTAGAAAACACAAGCTACTAGTAAGTACAAAAGACTTGCGGGAGATGCCATGCATTGGGAAGAAGACTGGAAGGAACGCCGCCACGAACCGCCTACACGTATAGATGATGTCCGCTCTGCGTGGGAACGCGATTACGCACGTATCATCCATTCTGCCGCCTTTCGCCGCCTGCAATCAAAAACGCAGGTCATCGACTTAGGGCAAAGTGACTTCTATCGCACACGACTTACGCATTCCATGGAAGTGGCACAGGTGAGTAATGGACTTGTAAAACACCTTGCGCGTCAATGCGCCCACAACGATGATATGGCGAACGCATTGCCGGATTTCCATTTACTGGCAGCCATTTGTCTTGCGCACGACCTTGGGCACCCTCCTTATGGACACGGCGGGGAAGCCGCACTCAATTTCTGCATGCGTGATTATGGCGGCTTTGAAGGCAATGGTCAAACATTACGAATACTTGCATCGCTAGAACAGTACACGCAGCACCACGGACTCAATGCCACACGCCGCCTCCTGCTAGGCATACTGAAATATCCAGCCCCCTACAGTCACCTTGTCAATGAAGCCGCTTATGGCAAAAAAGGCAGCGAACCGCGGTGGCTTTTCCAGACAAAACACCACTTTGCACCAAAATGCTACATGGACACAGAACAAGAAGTCGTCGACTGGATGCTCAAGCCCCTCTCACAAGGGGACAGGCAGGACTTTTGCGCCGTAACAGCACAGAGTACAGGACACAAGAAAACACTACATATGTCGCTAGATGCTTCTATTATGTGCCTTGCCGATGATATTTCCTATGCCCTCCACGACTTGGAAGACGCCGTCGCCATGGGCATGCTCACAAGGGATATGTGGGAAGAGTTTGTGGCGGATAAAGAAACAATTTTTGAACAATGCGGCTGCACGTCGCACGCTGTCGCCGAGGATATTTTTAGCAGTGCCGAATATCGTCGCAAGGGACGTATCGGCGGCCTTGTCCATCATATGATTGTCCACAGCCTTGTGAGTGAAAGCGGCCTGCAAAGCACCTGCCCCCTTATAGCCTACACCGCGCAGCTTGAAGACAGCGCCGCCGCCTTCCAAAAAATGATGGGCTCTCTTGTGTATGACTATGTTATCACAGGCCCCAATGTACAAATGATGGAATTTCGCGGGCGCAAAATTGTCGTTGACCTTTTTGATGTTTTTGCTACAGATCCCTTGCGCCTCTTGCCGGTCGATGTAAGAAAGCGCTATCAAGCGCAAGACAGCGAATCTGCGCAAAAGCGCGTCGTCTGCGACCATATCGCCGCCATGAGCGATGCCGGTGCCGCGCGCTTGCATGACAAATTATTCCACGCAGGTAAAGGCTCTATTTTTGACAAGTTATAAAATGTGTTTTTTAAAAAGGTTATGAGAGACTATGCACTATAAACGTCGACGCCAAGAGATGCCCGAGGATATTGCAAGCGCTCTACGCCGCTTTATGCACTCCCTTGGCAAGGCAGAACAAATGGATCTTGCCGGTCTTTGGCAACAGTGGCAGATTGTTATGGGCGAAGAGCTTGCCTCCATGACATGGCCAATAGCTGCCAGAGATGGTGTGCTTTATATCGGTGCAGAAGACGCCATGTGCATGCAAGAACTCACCTATATGCATGATGAGATTTTAGACAGAGTCAATGCTTTTATGGGGAAATTTTTCTTTCACGCCATAAAGGTACGCCTGTCCCTTGATAAAACCCCTCTCACCGAGGCTGTCCAGCGAGTAGGTTTGCGACGCATCCCCCCCGAACGCGGCCCCGCCGTCACCGGAGAATTTCTCGACGCCATGGATCCTGACTCCCCTGTAGCGCGCTGCTACGCGCTCTTTGCAAACAAAAACATCGCCGACAAGTAAAAAGCTCTCCTTCGCAACACTCCACCTCACTACTTTTTAAATGCTTTTGAAGGAAAACTTTTTATTTAGGGGGTGTTTCTAAATAAATTCTTTTGCATTTTGTCACTCTTCTGAAGAGTCAAAACAGAATTTTTTGTAAAAAATACAAAGGATCATTTTCACTCTTCCATTCGAGAGCGCCGAT
>CAYJHT010000424.1:0-2284 GCA_964369615.1 uncultured Desulfovibrionaceae bacterium | reverse complement strand
AAACCCCCCTTCAAAAAAACCATCTGTTTAACTAGGTAGTTGGCGCTTTTTAATGAAGAAAAAACACACTTCTCTTGATAAGAATCTCGTACCTTCTCTGAAAACAATCGTGAAATTTCAAACTGTCTCAGGAATATTTGACGAGCACTACTTAAAAATGGTTCACACAATTCGAATACCTTGCGTGGCCTATTCCTAAAAGCAAAAAAAGACTATTTTTGAAGAGTTAAACAGACAATCAAAAAGTATTGCTCTTTTTCCCCCTTTCATTTATGTATGCGCCATGCACCCCCTATCAGATATACATGTGCGCTTGTGTTTTGTGCGTCCGCAAGCCGCAGCACTCTATACGCACACCACCCCAACAAAAGGCAGCCCAAAGGCCGCAGGCTACGACTTGCGTGCCTGCCTTGATGAAGACTGTGTCCACATCAAAGCTCAAGAGCGATTGTGTATACCCACGGGCATCGCCATAGAACCTGTTATCAGCGAGGAACAACAAAGCCAAAATATCGCAGGATTTATCTACGCTCGCAGCGGCCTCGGTGCAAAACACGGGCTCACAATCGCCCAAGGCACAGGACTCATCGACAGTGACTATCGCGGCGAAATATTAGTGTATTTATTGAATACTTCAAGCGCAACATATATGTTGCGAAATGGCGAAAGAATGGCACAACTCGTCTTTCAATACGTCTTGCAAGCCAAATGGGAAATCTGCACTCATCTTAACGAAAGCCAACGCGGACACGGTGGATTCGGACACTCAGGAAAGCAATAATAAGGAAAAGACCATGATGGAAAAATCGGAAGCATTACGCTCACGCGAACAAAAAAATCTCTGCAATACCTACGGACGCTACCCACTCTCCGTCGTGCGCGCCGAAGGCGCCCTCCTTTGGGATGCCGACGGAAAAAAATACATTGACCTCCTTGCAGGCATCGCCGTCACAAGCCTCGGACACTGCCACCCCGAACTCAATACTTGCGTAGCAGAACAAGCAAAAAAACTCTGGCACGTCAGCAATCTCTTCTACCAAGAAGAACAACTTGACCTCGCCGAAAGCCTCCTCGCCACCTGTCATATGGACAAAGCCTTCTTCTGCAACTCCGGCGCAGAAGCCAACGAAGCCGCCATAAAACTCGCGCGCAGGTATATGCAACGCATTAAAAATCGCGACGCTTTCGAAATTATCACACTCACAGGATGTTTCCACGGACGCACCCTCGCCGCCCTCGCCGCTACAGGACAAGAACGCTTCCAAGATGGCTTTGCCCCCATACCGCAAGGCTTCCTCCAAATCCCATGGGGCGATATAGACGCACTCAAAGCCTCCGTTACCGATAAAACCGCCGCCATACTTGTAGAAATGGTGCAAGGCGAAGGCGGCATTAGACCTATGACACAAGAATACATCAGCGCCATAGAAAAACTTTGCCGCGAAAAAGATATTCTCCTCATCGCCGACGAAGTACAAACAGGACTCTGTCGCACTGGCAAATTCTGGGCATTCCAACATTTTAACGTGCAACCAGACATACTCACAAGCGCCAAAGCCCTCGCCAACGGACTCCCCATGGGCGCTATGCTTGCCACAGAAGAAATAAGCAAAGCATTCACCCCCGGAACCCACGCAACAACCTTCGGCGGCAATGCTCTCACCGCCGCGGTTGCACACAAAACCGTCAGTATCATGCTCCGCGACCATCTTGCGGAACGCGCCTCCGCCCTCGGCGCAGAGTTTATGGATAAAGCACGGGCACTTAAAGAAAAACTCCAGCACATAAAAGCCATAAAAGACGTGCGCGGTCTCGGTCTCATGCTCGGCATCGAACTCTCAGACAATGGGCAAGCCGTCTGGGAAGAACTCCTAAACCGTGGTTTTGTCTGCAATCTGACGCAAGGTAATGTGCTACGTCTCCTTCCGGCACTCACTATCGAGGAAGAGTATCTCGACGACTTTTTAAGAGCACTTGAAGAAATTTTAGTGAAATAGTTTTTCGAAAAGTATGTGGGGGGAACTTTTTTTGGGAAAAAAGTTTCCCCCCGCAGCTCTGTTTTCTGTATCCCTAAGGCGCGTTCCTCTCCTAAGGGCTATGCCTTAGGCACCCTTCGGGCAGGTCTCCTTCAAAAAAACATCTGTTGAACTAAGTAGTTGGCGCTATCGCCGAGGCAATACGAAATATGTTTTATGTGGCACTATGAATTGACTCCTCTTATTGAACAACGCTTTTTCTTCATTAGTAGAACAGCGAGCGCGTTTTGAAGGGAGGGGCCTGCCCG
>CAYJHT010000423.1:0-2294 GCA_964369615.1 uncultured Desulfovibrionaceae bacterium | reverse complement strand
GGGGAAACTTTTTTTTCCTAAAAAAAGTTTCCCCCCAAATATTTTTAAAACTTATAATTCCGGCGGTAAATCCTTAAGCTCTGCCCAAGAGAAGACAGGGCCGTCAACACAGACATACTTACTGCCTATGTTACAGCGTCCGCAGATACCTATGCCACACTTCATGCGCTTTTCAAGCGTTGTGATGATGTGGGCGTCGGGAAATTGCATTTCTTCTAGGGCTTTGATAGTGAAGTGAATCATGATGGGAGGGCCACAAAGGACAGCGACGGTCTTTTGTGGATCCGGTGTTAATTCCTTCAGTACGTTGGGTATAAGCCCGATTTTATGCTCCCAGCCATCGAAGGGATTATCGATAGTGAGGGTGCAGTTGAGATGCGGATGATTTAACCAGCCGTCAAGTTCATAGCTGTAAGCCATGTCGCGCGGTGAACGTGCGCCGTAGAGCAGGCTGATTTTCCCGTAGTCCGCGTGGTTTTCCAACACGTGGAGCATGATGGTGCGGATAGGCGCCATGCCAATACCACCAGCAACGAAGAAGATATCCTTGCCTTTCCAGTCTTCACAAGGGAAGGCATTGCCAAGAGGGCCGCGCACACCGACTTTGTCACCGGCAGAAAGCTTGTGTAGTGCTTCTGTCACTTCACCGGTACGCATGACAGAGAATTGGAGATATTCTTTCTGCGAAGGCGGGCTACTGATAACGAAGGTTGCCTCTCCGGATCCAAAAAGAGAAAGCTGTCCGACTTGCCCTGCTTGAAAGGAAAAAGCAGCCATGGCAGCGCTGTCGTCGAGAACGACGCGGAATGTTTTGATGAATTGAGTTTCTTCAACAACTTCCACGACGGTGGCCACATGGGGCAGATATGGGTTTGCCCCAAGGTGACTTGGCTTAAACGTCTTTGTGGACACAGGCTTTTGCTCCTGCTTTTCCGCCATGTTTTTTACCTCTTTTTCTTGTGCAAGCTCTTGTACTGCGGGCACATGCGATTCTTTAAGCACAGGTGCCTTGGCCTCTTCCTTAATCACGGGCGCGTGGGATTCCTTCACAACGAGGCTCACGGATTCCGCCTTTGCAGGGGCGGGGGTGTTGCTTTCGGTGAGGGCGGCTTGTGCAGCAGACGTGTCAACGCTTACGGCTTGAACCTGCGCCGCTTCCTGCTTTACAGCGTCAGGTGCAGGCTTTGCCGCTGCTGCCTTTGCCGCAGTTTTTTTTGCCGCCGCAGTATCCGTGGCTTTCTTGGCACGCGTATTCGTTTTACGTGTACTGGAGGTTGTTTGTGATTTTTTTGCGCTCATTATTCCTCCTTATACTTCGCTTGGGCGGCCAAGACAATGGCACGGATATCAAGGTGTACAGGGCATTGACTGATGCAACGACCGCATCCATTGCACGAGAAATTCTTATCCCATTCGGTGGGATAGTAGCTGAATTTGTGCGAAATACGATTGCGCATGCGCAAGGCTTTACGTGTACGCGGATTGTGTCCGCTGGCCTCTCTTGTAAAGTGTGAGGCCATGCAAGTATCCCATGTGCGTTGGCGTTTGCCCGGCTCTTCGCCGAGGCCGTCGCCTTCATCTGTGATATTGAAGCAATAACAGGTAGGGCAAATATAGGTACAGGCGCCGCAGGACAGGCAGTGAGCCGTCTGTTTTTGCCAGAAGTCTACGTCTTCAAAGCGTGCCGCAAGAGCTTTTTGTGCTGTACCTAAGTCTTGTCGCGCGTCAAGGCTTTTGCCTGCGTTTACGTGAGACTGTTTTACGGCTTCTTGGATGCTTTCGTCGGCTTTTTCAAGCGGACAGGCGTCAAGAAGGGCACTGCCTTTTTCTGAGACACCTGCAAAAACATAGGCGTCTTCAAGCTCTGTCATAAGGATATCTGAGCCTGTTTTATCAATGGGGCCTGAGCCGACCCAATGACAGAAGCAGGTGCCGCACGTTTCGGTGCACGCGCGCGTAACCACAATCATCTTCTCGCGCTTCGCCTTATAGTAAGGGTCTGCGTGAGGGCCTTGAAGATAGGGTCTGTCAAGCACAGTGAAGCCGCGCGCATCGCAGGGGCGACAGCCAAAAATGACTGTGGGTTCTGCAACGATGCTGTCATCAAGTGTGAGTGTTGTTTTTTCAAGGTCTTCCAAATCCTTCGTGCGCTTGTATGAGACAAGGGTTTCGCACGGCGGCAGGGCGACAAACTTTGGCGAGACAGAGGCTTTATCAAAGCACATGGCCTCGTGTTGTTCTTCGTTATAGGGGGCAAAGACCACGGCCTTCCCTTGTTTGGTGGGAACAAGCAC